>CARXAY010000049.1 GCA_949093475.1 uncultured Oscillospiraceae bacterium | reverse complement strand
ATGCTCACCCCCGCCGACCTCAAGCAGCTCTACACCATTTACGATTACCTCGCCCTGCCCCCGGAGGTCATCCTCACCCTGACCATCTGGTGCGTGGAGGAGATGGAGGAGAAGTACGGCATCGGCCGCCGTCCCCGCATGAGCCAGATCAAAAAGGCGGCTTACCGCTGGCGGGATCTGGGGATCGACACCTTGGGCGCGGCGGAGGAGTTTTTACAGCGGCAAAAGGGCTTGCACGCCCGGGAGAGGGAGCTGCTGCCCAAGTTAGGGGTGCGGGGACGCGCCCCGCTGGACAAGGAGCGGGACTATCTGGCCGCGTGGATCGACTGGGGCTTCCCCGACGAGGTCATTTTGCTGGCCTATGAGCGCACCCTGCTGAAAAAGCAGACCATGTCTTGGCCGTATATGAATTCCATTTTGAAAAGCTGGCACGGCAAGGGTTTACATACCGTTCAGGCGGTGGAGGCGGGGGACGTTTCCCCGGCGGCGAAGGAACAGGCCACGACCCCCGCTGAGCGGGAGAACCGGCGCAGCCGCCGCATGGCGGAAGATCTGGCCCGGCTCAAGCACACCGCAGGAAGGAGTGGGGAAGATGGTTGACCCCCGGCATCTGAAAGAGGCCCGCAGACGCATCATAGACAAGCGGGAGGAGCATCACGCGGCCCAGCGGGCCTACTTGGCCCAGTGCCGGGAGAAAGTCCCCGGTCTGGAAGGGCTGGACAGCGCCATCCAGCGCACCGTGACCCAAGCCATCGCCGCCGCCCTGCGGCAGGGGACAGACCCCGCCCCGGCGGTGGAGGCGGCCAGAAAAGAGAACCTGTCCCTCCAAGCCAAGCGGCTGGAGCTGCTTGGGCAGGCGGGCATCGACCCGGCGACCTTGGAGGAAACGCCATTTTGCCCCCTATGTAACGATACCGGGTATGCGGACAAGAAGCTGTGCAGCTGCATCATCAAGCTGTGCGCGGAGGAGAATTTGGCGGAGCTGGGCGCTGTCCTCGATCTGAAGCAGATGGATTTTGCCAACGTGTCCATGGAGTGGTATTCCACCGCCTTCGATCCGGAATACGGAATGTCCTCCCGGGAGGCGGCCCAGACGGTGCTGGAGGTGTGCAGGGACTACGCCAAGCAGTTCCCCGGCCATCCCTACGGAAACCTGTTCCTCTACGGAGGTACGGGGCTGGGCAAGACCTTTTTTTCCGGCTGCATCGCCAAGGCGGTGGCGGCCAAGGGCTTCTGGACGGTGTACGCCACGGCGGGAGAGCTATTCGGCCACTACGAGGCGGTGAAGTTCGGCCGGGACGACGGCGGGGAGTGCCAGCGCACGGTGGAGCGTTACCAGCGCTGCGACCTGCTGGTGCTGGACGATCTGGGCAGCGAGATGCTCACTCCCTTTGTCCAGTCTGCCCTCTATCAGCTGTTGAATGAGCGGATGAACCGCCGTGTCCACACCGTGATCTCCTCCAACCTGACCATGGACGACGTGCGCGCCCGGTACAGCCCGCAGGTATGCTCCCGGCTGGAGGGGGAGTACCACGCCCTGCCCTTCTTCGGCAAGGACATCCGCCTGCAAAAGCGGGAAAAGGGACTGGGGTAAGGTCAGCCGGGGTCGCAGTCTAAAAGGAGCATCGCCCCCACCAGACAGAGCAGGTGGTCGGCGGTCTCCACCCCCCGGCCGATGGGGATCACCCACTCCTGCCGTTCCACTCCCCGCCCGGAGAGGGTGAGCAGCTCCCGCTGGAGGGCTACGCTGACGTTTCCCCCCGCCATGCTGGAGAGGGTGAGGGTGTTTTGACTGCCCAGACCGTAGCTCACGGCGGAGGAGGCCCGCACCTGACGGCAGGCGGCCATGTTTCCTCCGGGGAGAAGGGCCAGCCGGGGGCTCAGGACGGTCAGTCCCGCCAGACCTGCGGCGTCGGGGGCGACCACCAAAAGGTCAAGGTCTGCGCCGGTGGCGTTGGAGGTGAAGTCCGCAGGGTGGTTTCCCTCCACAAAGCGGTATTTATCTCCCAGACGCCCCTTGAGGCGGTTCGCCAGCGCGTCTGAGCTGCTCCATATCCCCACCGTATCCATGCCACCGCTCCCTTTTTGGCTGTTTTTTGCCTGTGCAGGCAACGTTAAGGATAGTTTGCGGCCTTTTCAAAAAAATACAAGGGGCGGGGCAACTTTTTTCCTTGTAATTTTTTCAAAGATGGACTACAATAGAGAAGATAGATCAGAAACATTTGCCAATTAGCGTGTTTGAGAAAGGATGACCGCTATGAAACAAAGAACGGATAAGGGCGAGATCCGCATTGCCAGCGAAGTGTTCACCAACCTCACCGGGGCGGCGGCCACCAACTGCTTCGGCGTGAAGGGGATGGCGGTGCGCTCCAAGACCGACGGACTGGTTCATCTTCTGCGCAGGGAATCCATGTCCAAGGGCGTCAAGGTTCTCTATAATGAGGACGGCACGGTGTCCGTCCAGCTCCACATCATTGTGGATGCAGGGGTGAACCTGATGGCCGTGTCCCGCTCCATTATGAACGAGGTGCGCTACAACGTCAGCCGTCTCACCGGGGTGGAGGTCAAGAGCGTAGACGTGTGCATCGACTCCATGACCAACTAAAAAGGAGGCCAACAGGATGATCAAGACCATCGACGCCGCGGCCTTTTGCGCCGCTGTGATCCACGGCGCCGCCGCCATCAGCGCAGAAAAGCAGGCGGTCAACGAGCTGAACGTCTTCCCCGTCCCCGACGGCGACACGGGCACCAATATGTCCATGACCATCAACACCGCCGCCACGGAACTGAAGGGGAAGCACTATCCCACCATCTCCGCCGCGGCTTCCGCCGCCGCCTCCGCCCTCCTGCGGGGAGCGCGGGGCAACTCCGGCGTGATCCTCTCCCTGCTGTTCCGGGGCTTTTCCAAGGGGGTCAAGGACAAGGAGACCATCAACGGGCGGGACTTCGCCGTGGCGCTGGATTACGGCGTAGCCGCCGCCTATAAGGCGGTGATGAAGCCCGCCGAGGGGACGATCCTGACCGTCTCCCGCCTGTCCGCGGCCGCCGCGGCGGCCGCCGCCCGGGAAAACGACGCGGTGGAGGCCGTCCTCACCGAGACCATTGCCAAGGGGCAGGAGGCGCTGGCCAACACCGTCAACCAGAACCCCGTGCTGAAAAAGGCCGGGGTGGTGGACGCCGTAGGCAAGGGCTTCCTTATCATCCTTCAAGGGATGCTGGACTCCCTTCAGGGCAAGCCCATGCCGGAGACGGGCGGTGAGGCCGAGACCCAAGACAAGGCGGACTTTGCCGCGCTGGGGGAGGAGGACATCACTTTCGACTTCGACACGGTCTTTATCGTCCGCAAGAAGAAGCCCAACGTCAATTTAGACGAGCTGCGGGCCTACCTCAACTCCATCGGCGACTCTCTGGTCATCGGGGAGGACGACGAGGCCTTCAAAGTCCATGTCCACACCGACACCCCCGGCGACGCCTTGAACAAGGCGCAGGAGTTCGGTACGCTGGAGCTTTGTAAGATCGAGAATATGCGTACCCAGTACGAGGATCTGGCGGCGGGGAAGCACGTGCAGTCCACCGACGATCTGGACGCCATTGAGAAGGAGCTTGAGAACGCCGAGGAGGAGGTCGCCGACGCAGAGCCGGAGAAGGAAATGGGCTTTGTGGCGGTGTGCGCCGGGGACGGTTTGGCGGCCACCTTCCGGGCTCTGGGCGCGGACGGCGACCTCTCCGGCGGGCAGACCATGAACCCCTCCACCGAGGACATCCTGCGCCAGATCAACGCCACCCCCGCCGAGGTGGTCTTTGTCCTGCCCAACAACAAGAACATCATCATGGCCGCGGAGCAGTGCATCCCCCTCTGCAAGGACAAAAAGGTGGTGGTCATCCCCACCAAGACCGTCCCGCAGGGGATCTCCGCCCTGCTGGCCGCCCTCCCCGACGACGGCGAGGAGGCCAACACCCAAGCCATGCTGGACGCCATCAGCGGCGTCCACACCAGCGAGATCACCTACGCCGCCCGGGATTCCGATTTCGACGGCTTCGACATCCATCAGGGGGACTACATGGCCCTCTCCGAGCATCAGCTCTTCGGCACAAACACCGATCTGGACGCGCTGCTGAAGCTGCTGGCGGAGGATCAGCCCCAGCAGGAGGCGGAGTTCATCACCGTCATCTTCGGCGCGGACGTGAAGCAGGCCGACGCGGAGAAGGCGCAGGCCATCTTCCAGAAAGCCTGCCCCAACGCGGAGGTGACCCTGCTGGACGGCGGACAGCCGGTCTACTACTACATGATCTCCGCCGAATAACAAAAAACAAGGAGAACCAACCTTTTCGGAGGTTGGTTCTCGTTAAAGAGAAGGAAATGAGGGATATTCCATGAAGCTGGGCATCGTCGGACTTCCAAATGTAGGAAAATCCACCCTGTTCAACGCCATCACCAACGCCGGCGCGGAGAGCGCGAACTACCCCTTCTGCACCATCGACCCCAACGTGGGGGTGGTCACTGTGCCCGACGCGCGGCTGGATTGGCTCAGCGAGCTGTACCACCCCAAAAAGACCACCCCGGCGGTGATCGAGTTTGTGGACATCGCGGGCTTGGTCAAGGGCGCGAGCAAAGGCGCGGGGCTGGGTAACCAGTTTTTGGGCAACATCCGGGCCACCGACGCCATCATCCATGTGGTGCGGTGCTTTGACGACGATAACATTATGCACGTGGTGGACAACGCCAGCGTGAACGTCCCCGTCGATCCCGCCGGGGACATCGCCACCATTGATCTGGAGCTGATCATGGCCGATTTGGAGATGGTGGAGCGGCGGATCAAGAAGGCGGAGAATCTGGCCAAGGGGGACAAGAAGTACCTCCATGAGGTGGAGCTGTTCAAGGAGCTGGCAAGCTGGCTCAACGACGGCAACTCCGCCCGCAGCTTCCCCTGTGACGACGCCGACGACGCCAAGCTGCTGGATCACGCGGAACTTTTGAGCCGCAAGGCCATCATCTACGCCGCCAACATGGACGAGGACGGCTTCGTACACCACGCCGATAACGCCTACTATCAGAAGGTGGCGGAGATCGCCGCCAAGGAGGGGGCGCAGGTGCTTCCTGTCTGCGCCAAGTTAGAGGAGGAGATCGCCCAGCTCTCCCCCGAGGACAAGGCCATGTTCTTGGAGGATCTGGGCCAGAGCGAGTCGGGGCTTGACCGGCTCATCAAGGCCAGCTACGAGCTGCTGGGCCTCATCTCCTTCCTCACCAGCGGCGAGGATGAGTGCCGCGCTTGGACGATCACCCGGGGCACGAAAGCGCCCCAAGCGGCGGGGAAGATCCACACCGACTTCGAGCGGGGCTTTATCCGCGCCGAGGTGGTGGCCTTCAAGGATCTGCAGACCCTCGGCTCGATGGCGGCGGCCCGGGAAAAGGGGCTGGTTCGCAGCGAGGGCAAGGAGTACGTCATGGCCGATGGCGACGTGGTGCTGTTCCGGTTTAACGTGTAAGAAGCGCGACCCGTAGACGCGCAGGCACGGATGGACTGGAGCGAGGGGCGAATTGGTAAGCGGCCGGAGGCCGCGCGATTTGCCCCGAGACGGAGGGAAGCCGTGCCGTGAAGCGCGTCCAACGGGAGCGTGACAGCGACGCTGTGGTTTCTCCTTTTGGGCGCGGCGGTCATGGCCGTGGTCATTGGGAAAAGGTATCCGGCCGTCCCGCTGTTGATCGCAATAATGACCGCAATGCAGATCCCCATTTTGTGCGAGTGGGTTTCATGGAACGGTCATGCGGTGCTTTATCTCTTTTCCCGCACCTTTGAGATCGGGCTGTATGGCGCGGTATTTCACGGAGTTCTTCTGCTTTCCGGCGCGGCGCTCGCCTTGTATGGCTTCCTGCGAAAAGAGCCTGTGCAGTGATTGAAAAACGAGGGATGGCTTTGTCAGAAGCCGTCCCTTTTTGTTACGTTCACGGCGCGCCGGGGGCGATGCGTGCCGGTGGCACGCGTCCCATCGCACGACCGAGCCGACAGGCGAGACCGTCGCGCCCTACATTGACATTTTTTGCGGTGTATGATACATTGTGAGCAGGAAAACCTTCCGGTTTTCAGCGCTGCCCGTATACGGTAGGCGGTTTGCCCCTCCCATCCCGGAGGGGGTGACTTCTGCCTCCTCCATTGAGGGGAGGTGATGCCATGGGACTTACATATTCAGAGCTGTTCCAGTTCTGTTTGGTGGTCATTGGGCTCATAAGCCTGTTCTTTCAGGCAAAAAAGAAGTAACCGCCCATCCCTCACAAAGATAGCGGTTACTTCTTAACCTAAATCTGAGGGGCTAAACCGTCTACCGGCAGCGCCCTTTTTCTATTTGCATTATAATCAAGGAAACAGCGTTTGTCAAGGGGTAGAGACTTGGGTCACTCCGCGATGCCCAGAGGCTCTAACTCCCGGAGCTGGCGCAGCAGGTAGGAATAGCGGTGCTGAAGGGACTTGATCTCGAACACATAGGACTCGATCAGGTCGCCGTCGGCGGTGCGGTTGAAGCCCTCATAGGCGCGGTTGAGCGCGCTCTGGGTGGCGCGCATGGCGGCCAGCAGTTCTTCCTTATCCTCCGTTTTCTCCGAGGTGGCCGGGGAAAACGCCCGGCGCAGCTTGGTCAACATGGCTTGACCCCCTTTCCCTTCCAATCTATTCCATAGTGTACACCGATATGCCGGAAAACATACCCGGCGGAGGCACAAAAAAACGCCCTCCCCACAGGGGAGGGCGTTTGGAAGGGCTTGTGAAGCTTACAGGAACAGAACCAGCACCAGAGTGAGGATCATAAAGGCGATGGCCACCCACTTGGTGATCTTGGCCAGACGGGCGTCCCAAGTCTTGGCCTTGTTCTTGGCCAAAAAGGTGTCCGCGCCGCCGGAGATCGCGCCCAGACCCGCGGACTTGCCGGACTGGAGCAGGACGACGGCGATCAGAAAGAGACAAAAGATGGAGTAGAGAACTGTCAGGACGATCATCAAGGGAGACATATGGGGTACTTCCTTTCCTATTTGGCGTTCCGAACTGCACATAGGCGCAGTTAAACTCTTAACGAGCCATTATAATACCATAGTTCTTTCAAAAATGCAAGGGTTTTGGCAAAAATTTTTGTCCCATGGAGGATGGGGGCGGAATTGTGCAGGTGGCACAAAAAATTTCACAAGAAAAATGTGGTTTTGCAATTTACAAACGAAAAAAAGGGTGGTACAATGGACAGTGCGAAAACTTCTTTTATAAAAGGAGGACATAAGTAAAATGGCAAGAAAACTGAAAACCATGGACGGCAACACCGCCGCCGCCCACGTATCCTACGCCTTTACCGAGGTGGCGGGTATTTATCCCATCACGCCGTCCAGCCCCATGGCGGACAACGTGGATCAGTGGGCCGCCGCAGGCCGCAAGAACATCTTTGGCTCTACCGTGAAGGTGGTGGAGATGGAATCTGAGGCCGGCGCCGCCGGCGCAGTCCACGGCTCTCTCAATGCGGGCGCGCTGACCACGACGTACACCGCGTCGCAGGGTCTGCTGCTGATGATCCCCAATATGTATAAGATCGCCGGCGAGCTGCTGCCCGGCGTGTTCCATGTGTCCGCCCGCACGCTGGCGACCCATGCGCTGAACATCTTCGGCGACCACTCCGACGTGATGGCCTGCCGCCAGACCGGCTTCGCCATGCTGTGCGAGACCAACCCGCAGGAGGTCATGGATCTGGGCGCGGTGGCCCATCTGGCCGCCATCAAGGGCCGCGTCCCCTTCATCAACTTCTTCGACGGCTTCCGCACCTCCCATGAGATCCAGAAGATCGCCATCTGGGACTATGAGGATCTGGCCGAGATGGTGGACATGGACTCCGTCAACGCTTTCCGCGCCCGGGCGCTGAATCCCGAGCGGCCCATCATGCGCGGCTCTCACGAGAACGGCGACATCTTCTTCCAGCACCGCGAGGCCGCCAACAAGTACTACGACGCCCTCCCCGAGATCGTGGAGGAGTACATGGCCAAGGTCAACGCCAAGCTGGGCACGGACTATCA
>CARXAY010000048.1:7024-8157 GCA_949093475.1 uncultured Oscillospiraceae bacterium | reverse complement strand
GGCCACCACATTACCTTCGGTCTCCTCTACCTCGGCGGGAATAGAGAAGGTGGCCGTCCAGTTCCCATCGTCATCAAGGGTGGCCGTGGTTTCGTCAAAGAGCTTATAGTCCACCACCACGCCGTTCTCCTCCAGATAGACCCCCGCCAAATGGGTGTCCTTGACGGTGACTGTGAGGGTGGCGTCCCCGCCCTCCTCGCCCGCGTGGTACGCGGCGGAGACGATCTGCGGGGCGGTGGAATCCACCGTGAAATCAAAGCCCTCCTCATAGATCGGCTCTCCCGTGGCCTCGTCGTACCCCGTCAGCGTTTTCCAAACATGCTCTTGGGTCTTGCCGTAGGGGTTTGCTTTGTCCGCGCCGTAGGGCATGACAGCCCGCAGATCCACATGAAGCACCGTGCCGTCGGCAGGGGCGTCGCCGGTGGCGGCATTTATACCGAACCAGTGGTGGTTGCTGAAGTTGTACCAGCGCTCGACGCCGTCATTGGTGGAAAGAAGCGCCCGGCTCACATAGTTGTTGTTGTGCGGGCCGGTAGGCGTCGGCTCGTAGCCGTAGTCCGCCCAAGGATTTCCCTCCCCGTCGGTCACCTCCATGACGATGAAGCGGACATTTCGCAGCAGGGAAGGCTGGGTATACAGCCAGTCGTAGCCGCAGCTTTCGCTGTTGGCGGAGAAAAGCACGTGAGAAGGAGCATAGGGGGCGTACTGCACCTCGCCCCGGAAGCTCTCCTCCTCGCTGTCGTAGCCGTTCATCAGGTTCGTCCCTAAAAGCTCGCCCAAGCTGCCGTCCGCCGAGTGGTAGGTGTAGGCCACGTTCACGGTGGTGGCGATGGGCTGGTCAAGGAAGTCATAGACCGTTTTCTCCCCGGTGTCCCCGGCGGTATGATAGGCATACTCCGCCGCCAGATAGCTGCGGAAGTCCTGAACATCGGCGGCGGAGACCTGCGCCCAGTCGCCGTAGTAGCCCAGCATGGTGGCATGGAGGGTGGCGGCGTCGGAGGAGGCGTTTTTGGGAGTGAGGAAGATGTACCCCTCCACAAAGCCGCCGCTCCAGAAGCCGTTTTCGGTGAAATACGCCTTGCCCGCCTCCGTCAGGGTGACGGTGACGGGTACTTCCTGCTCGCCGTGGGCGG
>CARXAY010000048.1:0-7014 GCA_949093475.1 uncultured Oscillospiraceae bacterium | reverse complement strand
CCGTGGCAAGGCCCAGCGCGTCCGCGCCTCCGGTGCTGTCAAAGAGGGTCTTGGCCGTCATGGTGTTTTGTCGATGACCGTCCTCTCTCAGTTCCGAGTTGTCGGTGAGCACCATCGCCGAGGTGGCGTATGTAATGGCCGCGCCGGAGTTGTTTTTCACGGTGAGAGAGAACGTAAAGCTGCCTTCCGTGCTGTCCCCTACCTCCTGAAGGGGGTTTTCCAGCCAGCCGGAGGCCCAAGCCTTCCGGGCCAGCGCGGAGTTGGCCAGCCCCGCCCCCTGTTTCCGGGGGGAGTAGGGCGCGGCGTCCTCCTCCGGGCGCACCACCTGCGCGGTGGATTCCATAAGCTGCCGGGCCACAGCGGCCCGCTCCGGCTTGGTCAGAGAAGCATTGGCCTCGTCGGCGGCCATGAAGGACAGCAGGCTGGCGTACGTCCCCGCCACGAGGGGGGTGGACATGGACGTACCGCCCAGTGAAACATACTGGTCATCTCCCGCATAGGAGGCGGAGCGCACATTGTCGCCGATGGAGGTGATGGTGGGGCGCAGGGCCAAATCAGGGCTTGGCCCCCAACTGGAGAAGTCGGCCATCAATTTCACCGTCGTGGACGCAAGCGCGTCCGCCTCGCCCCCGCTCCCGTCCCCCGAAGCCGCAAATTTACACATGGCCGCCACCGAGATGTTGTTGGCGTAGGTAGAGGGCGAACCCACAATGGCGTAATCGGTGTTCAGGGGGTCGATGTAGAGATAGCGGGACTTCATTTCCTGCGAGTAGGCGTTGCCCGCTCCGGCGCACACCAGCACCCCAGCCTCCTCCAGCCGCACAAAGACATTGCCCAGCTCACCTTCCAGCGCCGGGTCATAGGGGAAGCCGTTGTCGATGGTCAGGGAAAGGTTGATCACGTCCGCCCCCAGCTTCAGCGCGTCCTCCGAGGCCTTGATGTAGGTGTCCGTGGTCGTGCCGTTTTCCCCAAAGACCTTCATGGCCAGAAGCTGCGCCCCGGGGGCAGCGCCCCGGAAGGTGACGGTCTTTTCGCCGGCCTCGCTGTCCGTGGTCTCCGCATAGCCCACGGCAATGCCCGAGACGTGAGTGCCATGGCCCACAGAGCTGCCCGACGTGTTGTCGTCGGTGGGGTCGGCGTCGTTGTGGGCGTAATCATATCCGAAGGGGATCTTCTCGCTGTAATACTGCCCCTCGGGCAAGCCCAAGGCTTCCTCGGCGATCAGCGCGTTCACGGCGTCCTCGGTGAGCTTGGGTGTGCCCAGCACGCCGCCATAGACCTGAAACGCCTCGTGGGTGAGGTTGACGCCGCTGTCCAGCACCGCCACCACCATGCCCTGCCCGGTGTAGCCCTCGTCGAGGGTGAGGTCGTTGCCAGTGATGGCGTTGGATTCGGCCATGTACGGAGTGATACCCGGCTCTACCGGCTCGGGCGGCGCGTAGGTGTTGGCCACATGGACGCTCTTCACCCCCGGCAGCTTGGCCAGCGCGTCCAGATCGCCGTAAGCCACGTCGCAGGAGAAGCCGTTGACCAGCGTGTCAAAGGTGTAGACCACCTCAAAGTCCACTCCCTCGTCCTCCAAGTCGGAAAACAGCTCCGCCTTCTCCTCGGCCAACCGGGTGGTGTAGTCGGTCTCGGAGAACAGCTGCGCCCGGTCCTCCGCCGCGTCGGCGCGGGCCTCGGTCAGGGGCGCGCTTTCCAGCAGGACCACTGCCCGGACGGTCTCCTCCGGGGCGAAGGTTTTTTCTTCCGGCGCTGCCAGAGCGCCGAGGGAGCTGCCCGCCAAAAGGGCGGCGACGAGCAGCCATGCGGTCAATCGTTTCAAATTCCTCATCCTTTCTTCCTTTGGGGGTCTCGCTTTCTTCCCATATAAGGTTATCCTACCGAATAATCCCAAGGATGTCAAGAAATAAGGATGAATGGCTTCCTAAAATTATGGCCCTCACATACTCTTTCGGATCTGGGCGATGGCGTTTTTTTCCAGACGGGACACCTGCGCCTGCGAGATGCCGATCTCGGCGGAAACCTCCATTTGGGTCTTGCCCTGAAAGAACCGCAAACCTAAAATACGCTTTTCCCGCTCGGAGAGCTTGCTCATGGCCTCGCCGAGGGCGATGCGCTCCAGCCAACTCTCGTCGGTGTTCTTTTTGTCCTTCACCTGATCCATCACATAGACCGTGTCTCCCCCCGACTCGTACACCGGCTCGTAAAGGCTCATGGGATCGACGATGGCGTCCAGCGCGAACACCACCTCCTCCCGCGGGATACCGAGGATCTCCGCGATCTGATCCAAGGACGGCTCGCGCTGGTGCTCGGTCATATATTTCTCCTTGGCCTGCAAGACCTTATAGGCGGTATCCCGCATGGAGCGGGACACCCGCATGGCGCTGTTGTCCCGCAGATACCGCCGGATCTCCCCGATGATCATGGGAACACCGTAGGTGCTGAACCGCACGTCCAAGTCCACATTAAAATTGTCGATGGCCTTCATCAGGCCGATGCAGCCCACCTGAAAGAGGTCGTCGGCGTTTTCTCCCCGGCCCATAAACTTCTGGATGACCGAAAGCACCAGCCGGAGGTTGCCCTGAATGAGCTGATCCCGCGCCTCCATATCCCCTTCCTTGACCTTTCGCAGCAGGGCCATCGTCTCCTCGTTTTTCAGCACCTTCAGCTTGGAGGTGTTCACTCCGCTCAACTCCACCTTGCCCTGCATTCCCTGCGCCTCCCTTTGAATGTTGACCCTTCCAGTATCTCCTTGGCGTGGGGTTTCATACCGCTTGGCGCGGGGGTTTATTTTTTTCTCGCTGACCCCTTTCGATGGATTTTTTCAGGACGCAGGCAATGACAGAGGGACGGTTTTCTCTGTCCGTCAGGACAGGAGAACCGTCCCTGCTGTCTTGCCAGTCAGGATCGTTCCTTTGTCATATTCCCATGGGCCTGACCATACAGTGTTAGAGACAAGGCCAGAGCCGTGAGGAGGAATCACAAGTGAACGAATTTATCTATGAGGACATTGCCCAGCGAACGCAGGGAGACGTTTACATCGGCGTCGTCGGCCCGGTACGCACCGGGAAATCCACCTTTATCAAGCGCTTTATGGAGACCATGGTGCTTCCCGGCATCGAAAACGACTACCGCCGCGGCCGCGCCCGCGACGAGCTGCCCCAGTCCGGCTCGGGCCGCACGGTGATGACCGCCGAGCCGAAGTTCGTCCCGGAGGAGGCGGTGACCATCGATCTGGGGGGCGAGGCCGCCTGCTCAGTGCGGCTCATCGACTGCGTGGGCTACCTCGTCCCCGGCGCAATCGGCGCGGACGAGGAGGGCGCGCCACGGATGGTGATGACCCCTTGGTTTCCGCAGGCCATCCCCATGACCGACGCCGCCGAGATCGGCACGCGGAAGGTCATCGCCGACCACTCCACCATCGGCGTGGTGGTCACCACCGACGGGACGATCACCGACATTCCCCGGGAGGACTACATTGAGGCCGAGGAACGGGTGGTCAGCGAGCTGAAGGAGCTGGGCAAGCCCTTTGTCCTCCTCCTGAACTCCGCCTTTCCCCAGTCCCCGGGGGCACAGGCTCTGCGGGAGGATCTGGCGGAGCGGTACGGCGTGTCCTGCGTGGCGGTGAACTGTCTGGAGCTGGGGGAGAACGACGTGCGGGACATCATCGGCTCTGTGCTGCGGGAGTTCCCCCTGCGGGAGCTGGATCTGTTCCTTCCCCCTTGGGTGGACGCCCTCCCCTTCGACCATCCCATCAAGGCGGGGCTGTTCCAGTCCATCCGCCAAAGCTCTGTGGGGATGTGCAAGGTGCGGGACGTGGACGGGGCGCTTGCTTCCATGAACGAGTGCCAGTGGGTCAGCGCCACCACCCTCACCGCCATCGCGCTGGGCAGCGGTCAGGCCACGGCGCGGCTGGAGCTGCCCCGCAGCCTGTTTTATGAGACGCTGGCGGAACGCTCCGGCTTCCCCATTCAGGATGACGGCGACCTTTTGAGCCTGCTCACCCAGCTCAGCCAGATCAAGTGCGAGTACGACAAGGTGGCGGGGCGCTGGAGCAGGTCAAGGCCACCGGCTACGGCATCGTCGTCCCCGCGCTGGAGGAGCTGACGCTGGAAGAGCCGGAGATCGTCAAGCAGGGCGGGCGGTACGGCGTGCGGATGCGGGCCTCCGCCCCGTCCATCCACATGATCCGCGCCGACATTCAGACCGAGGTCTCCCCCATCGTGGGCAACGAGAAGCAGTCTGAGGAGATGGTGGACTATCTCCTTCAGGAATTTCAGGGGGATTCGGGCAAGATCTGGCAGTCCAACATCTTCGGAAAATCCTTCCATGAGCTGGTCAGCGAGGATCTCCAGTCCAAGCTCAAGCGGATGCCCGACGACGCCCGCTTCAAGCTCCAAGAGACCCTCCAGCGCATCATCAACGAAGGTTCGGGCGGCCTTATATGCATTATTTTGTAACATCAAAAGGGACGATTCCTTGCGGAATCGTCCCTTCTTTTGTGCTGAAGCGCTGTTTACTCGGCGGGGGTAACTTCCATCTCGCCGTTCTGCTCGGTGACGATATAGCTGCCGATCTCGCCGCCGGTCAGCTCCTCGCCGTCCACGGAGAAGGAGCCTTCTTTGTCATCGGCCGTGGGGTTGAAGGTGTAGTCAATGCCGTTGCCGCTGACACTGACCCAGCCGTCCTTGTTCACATGAATCTCCGCGCCGTCCTTGGTCGTGGTCTTGAAGAACTCGTCCTTTTCCAGCGCGTCGGTGAGGTCGATGGTCTCGTCGTCCACCACCAGATAGTTGTGGCCGTCCTCGTTGTAGGTCTGGATGACAGGGGCAACGATATTGGGGCTGTCCCCGTCCTTCATGGTGACGGTGTAGGTGGTGAAAAAGCTCTGGATCGCCGGGGCGGCCATGGCGGTGACGCACAGGGCGGCCACGCAGGCGGCGGCGATGAGCACGGTCTTGATGGGGCGGGACAAGTGCTTTTTGGTGTTGGTATTTTCAGTCATGGCGATCATTTCCTCCAGTTTCTCTGTGCCCAGCGTCAGCCGGGCGCAGGCTTCACGATAGGGTTTGGGATCAAACATAGTCTTTGGCCTCCTCTTCGCCGGATAGGGCCTGCCTGAGCTTTTCTCTGGCCCGCGCCAAGCGGGTCTGAACGGTGGATTCCTTTGTCCCAAGGGCCTTTGCGATCTCCTTGACGGAATAGCCCTCGTAATAGTAGAGATACACGCACAGCCGGTATTTGGCCTCCAGCGCCATCACCGCCGAGAGTACGTCGCTGTGGTCGTCGGGGGCGTCGGCAGGGCCGTCGTGATCCTCCAAGGGGAGGGTGCGGGTGCGCCACGGCGCGCGCAGAAGTCTGCGGCACTCGTTGACGGTGACCCGCAGCAGCCAATGCTTGGCGTGGTCGTCGCTGACAAAGGGCTTGTCCGTCTGGTAGAGCTTCAAAAGGACGGTCTGGGACACATCCTCCGCGTCGGCCCGGCGGCCCAGAGCGTGGTACGCCACGCGGAACAGGTTGTCGCCGTAGGCGCGGGCCAGCCGTTCAAACATCTCGGCGGTCAAACAGATCCCTCCTTGCGGGTGTAGGCGGTACGGAAAGCGCTTTCACTGGGAATACCCTTTGGTGGGGGAAAATATCCCACCCGGATCAAATATTTTTCTATTATAACATACGTGCGCGGACAGGAGGGACGGTTCTTCTGTCGTGCCGACGGGAAGAACCGTCCCTCTGTCCTGTTGTCGCCCTTGCGCTCCCCGTGAAAATGGGGTACAATGGAACTGCACGAAAAAAACAACGTCTCAAGAGATGACTTTCTTTCCGAAAAGGAGCAGCCATATGAAAAAGTTCATTTCCCTTGCGCTGGCGGTGTGCATGACGGCCACCTCCGCGCTGGCCCTCACCCCCGCACAGCTGGATACCATTTTGGCCGAGCGCTATCCCGGCACGATCCCCGCGGCGGTGGCGCAGGCCGACACCGTGGAGGACAAGCTGGCCGCGCTGGGCGACCCCTACGCCCACTACTATACCGCCGAGGAGTACGCCGACTTCCAAGCCCAGCTCACCGAGGCGGGTCAGCAGTCCGGCTCGACGGTGACCGCCTCCTTGGAGGACGGCCACGTGGGCCGCATCGCTATCTCCGTCTTTGGCCCGGGCACGTTTGAGAGCCTGAAAGCCGCCGTCTCCACCCACGACGCCTCTGCCGACCGCTGGATATTAGACTTGCGGGGGAACGGCGGCGGGGAGCTGAACGCCGCCGTGGACGCCATGTCCGTCTTTATGGGCAAGGGTGAGCTGGTGTATCTCCGGGACAAGGACGGCAAGCTCTACGCCGCCCAAAGCAGCGACGCCAAGGAGACCATCGACCCCGCCATCGTGCTGGTGAACGGCCGCACCGCCTCCGCCGCCGAGCTGTTTGCCGCCAACATCCGCGACCGCCAGCGGGGCATCATCATCGGCAGCCGCACTTACGGCAAGGGGGTCGGCCAGAGCGCGCTGACGAAAAACGAGTACCCCGACGCCTTTGCCGACGGCTCCGCCCTGCTGCTCACCACAAATTATGTGTTCTCCGACAGCCTCACCACCCACAACGTGATGGGGGTCGTCCCCACTCTGCTGGTGGACGACGCGCTGACCGAGCCGGTGGCCAAGCTCCTGTGCGCCGCCGCCCCCGCCGGGGACAACAGCGGCTTCCTCCGCGTCCATCTGGGCCGGTGGCGCTGGTATGTGGACTTGGCGCAGGCCAAGGCACAGAGCGCCGCCTTCGCCGCCCTGTTGGAGGCCCTTCCCGCCCAGACGCCTCTCTATTTGGGCGAGGGGAAGCAGTGGCGGGCCAGCGGCGTGGCGGAGGTGGCCGCCGACTTCTGCCCCGGCTTTACCGCCCGGAGCTTTCCCGATGTGGGCCGCAGCCAATACAAAGACGCCATCAACACCCTGAAAACCTATGGCATTTTGAAGGGCAACGAGACGGGGGAGTTCAAGCCCTTCGACGTTCTGGATCGGGCCTCCCTC
>CARXAY010000047.1:4823-8255 GCA_949093475.1 uncultured Oscillospiraceae bacterium | reverse complement strand
GCAGCCGTGGCCGTGGTTTGGTCGGGACGGTTCGGGCAGACCGTCCCGGAAGGGAATATGCCCGCTATAGGGGTTTTTGATCTCAATGAGGAGCTTACCGGCCCGGACGCCGCAGTAAAACTCCACCCACCGGCGGTTTTCCTTCAGCGCTCCCACAGCGTTCAGAGCATTTTCCAGTCCGTTGGAGAGGAGGGCGCACAGCTCGGTGTCGGAGATGGCCAGCGCGCCGGGCAGAGACACCTCCAGCGTCAGCCGAACCCCCATGCGTTCCGCCTTGGCGGAGAAGGAGGAACACAGCAGATTGACCAGCTCATTTTCGCAGAAGCGTTTGGGGGTGATGGCCTCGATGTCCGCCTGAACCTGCTTGATATATTCCTCGGCCTGCTGGGGCTTGCCTGCGGACAGAAAGGCGTTGATGGCGGTCAGATGGTGGCGCATATCGTGCTGATAGGCGGCGGCCTGCGCCTCGGCCTGCCGCAGAGAAGTCATTTCCGCTTCGGCCTGCTTCAGCCGCCCGGCGATCAGGGAGCTTTGCAGCTCTACCTGCGTTTGCCGCTGGAGCTGCCGGTAATAGACGGTGGTATAGACCATATAGAGCAGTCCCACCGCCGTGGGCAGAAGCTCCGCGACCAACTCGCTGCCGGAATAGAGAAGATCGGAGTAGATGGCGGTGGCGTAGTCAAAGATATAGTAAATGACAGGAAGGCCGCCAAAGAGAAAGAGCGCCTTGGGGGATTCGGTCATGGTATCCCGGGCGGAGGGTACAAAATACCGCAGGAGGAAAAGAAAGATGGGGGCGATCATAACGGTATACACGATCTGCCCGACCAGCGGCGAACCGGTGACGGCGGTGACGGTGATTTCGCAGCAGCGGGGGAGCTGACAACAGAGATAGGCGGTACAAATGCTGACCAGCGCGATGCCGGCCGGCCGCTTCAGAGCAAAGATCAATGTCAGCAGAAGAGGCAGGTGGATCAGCAGAGGGTAGAGCTGCTTGGTGATGTCCAGCCCCAGCGCCAGCCAAGAGATGGTCTGAAGCGCCAGAAAGATGGGACACAGCGCAAAAAGGATGGCCCATTCCCCCTTGGATTTGCAGCCGCCGGAAACCGACACGCTCAGGGACGCGCCGAAAAAGAAGACCAGACCGTAGTTGACTCCGCCGAGAATATCCGCAAGACTCATGGCTTCACCATCCTCTCTGCTCAAACAGCAGCGCCATGTAGTCCTTCTGGAGCTGCGGGTATAACAGACGGGAGACGGGGACAGTTTTGCCGGAAAAGGTGCGGATATGGCCGGAGGACAGCTCCTCCACCTGAAGCATATTGACGATGTAGGAGCGGTGTACCCGCATAAATTCCGGGCGGGGGAGAAGCTCGGCCTCAAAGTCCTTCAGCGAACCCACGACCTCCCGCACGTCTGCGTTCACCAGATGGAAATAGACGTGCTTGCCTATGACCTCCACATAGCTGATATGGGAGTATGGGACGCGGACAATGGTCGTGCCCGTTTTCATAGTCAGGGCGTCCTGAAGACGCTGCTCCCGGAGGGCAAGCTGACCCAGCAGGGAAAAGAACTTTTCCGGCTCTACCGGCTTCAAAAGGTAATTGAGTGCCCGCACGCCATAACTTTCATAGGCGAAGCCGGGGGAGGTGGAGAGGAAGATGATCTCGGCGGCGTCGTCAAAGCGGCGGATCTCCCGGGCACACTCCAGACCGTCCATCCCCGGCATCATCACATCCAGAAGATAGAGGGTAAACCGCTCCTGCCGGGCGGATTCCAGAAGCTCCACCGCGCTTTGGAACACCTTGCGGTGCAGGACAGCGTCGTGGGTTTTCTGCCATGCATCCAGTAGGGCAAGAATGCGATCCAGCTCTTCTTTTTTGTCGTCGCACACCGCCAAATACACGCCGAAGCCTCCTTTCAAAAGGTTAAAAATATCACCAATAGTATAGCACAACGGGGAACGGAAGGAAAGCCGTTCCCTTTGCATTTCAGGGCGAAAATCCTACATTTCGTGCTGGTCGCATGGTGCGCACCACAAAATATAGTATAGTATGATAAATATGGAGGAAACACCCCTCCCGGAAGGAGAAATGGTATGAAAAAGAAGCTCGTCAGTTTGCTGCTGTGTATCTGCCTGATTGCCGCCCTGCTGCCGGGACAGGCCATGGCGACCACGGCCATCACCAAGATCACCATCACGATGAGCGATCTGAAGGTGGGAAAGCCCCTGCCCACCGACGCCAAGACCGCCGCCAATGCCTCCACAGAGGTCACCAAGGTGGAGTGGACGGGCCAGCACGCCAACGGCGTGATGATGTATGACGTGCTGAATCCCGTGGTCATCACCGTGAAGATCAAGGAGGGGAAGGACGCCCGCTTCTCCCCCAACAAGGCCACCTCCGCCACCATCAACAACCGAAAGGCCACCGTGGAGCGCTTGGACGACACCACCGCCCTTGTCCGCTACACCTTCGAGGCCGCCAAGAGCGAGGCGCTGAAGGCAGCGGAGAAGAACAACACCGTTATCCCCATGGACGTTATGGTCACTGTCCCCAACGAGGCGGAGACCCCGGACACCACCGGCAAAATTCTGGGCAACGGCGTGGTGTACTACTCCATCACCGGCATCAAATGGGCCGGGGAGATGGACGCCAACGGAAAATTCAAGGCCGGAGTGCCCTACACCGTCACTGTCTCCGCCAAAATTCTGGACAGCCGGCCGAGCGTCAACTTCTACAGCCTGAACAACGAGATCAACAACAAGGCTGCCGACGTGATCTCGGTCGGCGGCAAAGAGATCACCTGCTCCTACACCTTCCCCGCCTTTGAACCCAAGGCGGTGGTGGCTGAGAAGGAGGCCGCCGAGAAGGCCGAGCAGGACGCCAAGCACGAGGCCTATGTGACCGAGCAGGAGGCCAAGAAGCACGCCGCCGAGGTGGAGCACCGCTGGTCGAAGGCCGAGGCGGACGCCAACTACCCGCTGGGTCATGCCCTCACCATCGTGGTCAGTGAGGACAACGTGGATATGGCGGAGGTCAGCCAGTGGGGAGCGTGGACAGGCTGGCAAGTGGAAAAACGGGGAACCAGCATCACCAATGTTTTGGGAGAGGGCTTCTATACGCTGGACGGGGAGTTCATCGACACCAGCGGAGCGGAGAGGATCAACAAGAATTACAGCGATACCTTCCATACCTACCGCCCCACCCGGGTGGTCTATGACCTCTACCGCAAGATCGACTTCTCTCTGGCCGAGGAGGTCAACGTGAAGGAATTTTGGCTCAGTCCCAAGTGCGACATTCAGGGTATTCTGGACAACATCGGCCGGGAGGAGCTCCCCAGCGACTGGGGCGGCGACCGGGATCGGTTCGGCACGTATGACCACATCCTCTTCATCCCCGACACCCTCTATCCCAACGGGCCGAAATACAC
>CARXAY010000047.1:539-4813 GCA_949093475.1 uncultured Oscillospiraceae bacterium | reverse complement strand
CCGTCAACACCATCCCCGGCTGCCGGGTGATGCTCTACTCCGGGGACGACGTGTACGCCGCCGCCAAAAAGGGGAAGGAGGCCGCCCGAGACTGGTGTACCAATCACAGCTTCACCTACAAGTATATGTCCCCCGACCGCCGGTACACCTTTGCCTCCTGCACCAGCGACGAGCGGTTCTTCTACTCCTGCTCCAAGTGCGGTCTGTGCGAGGGGAATCCCAACCATACCTTCGTGGGCGGCTGGGACCAGCACGAGGGGATGTTCGGCGCCCATGACTTTGACAAGCTGGACGTCTCCGACGAGCACTTCCTGGGGGTCAACGCCAACGGTGACCGGGTCTATGTCAAGACCTGCACCGTCTGCGGCAGGGATATGCGCCAGGTGGACGTCGGCGAGACCTACGAGCACGCGGTGGCCACGAAAGGGCAGATCAGTAGGGAGGATTACCAGTATGCGCTGAACCAGACGAAGGCGAACTGGGCGGCGGGCGGCTCTTTTTATAAGTGGGCGCTGGAGGCCACCCCGGAGGACGACACCACCCGCTCCTTCGCCGTCAGCAAGGACACCTACGTCTGGGCCAAGGTCAGCGACTGGGCCAAAAATGACGTTCAGGACGCTTCGGACGCGGGCCTCATCGACGTGAATCTTCTGGGCTTGGATTACACCAAGCCCGTCAACCGTCTCCAGTTCGCTTCCGTGGCGGTGAAAATGGCGGAGAAGATGACGGGCAAGGCCATCACCCCCGCCCCGGTGGGCACGTTTACCGACACCGACAACGAATACGCCCGGAAGGCCTACGCCGCGGGCATCACCACCGGCGTGACCGCCACGACCTTTGACCCCCTCGGGTCTCTGAGCCGCCAGCAGATGGCGACCTTCCTCTACCGCGCCCTCCAATACGTGAAGGCCAACTCCGATACCGAGTATACCATCTACACCCCCAAGCTGAGCAGCTATACCGACGCGGGCCAGATCGCCGGCTGGGCCAACGAGGCCATGGGCTTTATGAATGCTCTGGGACTGGTCAACGGCACCACCGCCACCACCCTTGCTCCCAATGCCAACAGCACGGTGGAGCAGGCCCTCATTGTGGCCTACCGCAGTCTGGACGCAGGCTATATTGGCTGGTATCAGTGCGCCAAGTCCGTCAAAGCCTTCGGCCACTACTCCGATCTGGCCACCCACTATGCCTACGGCGACCGCATCTGGATCACCTCCTCCAGCGGCCATTGTACCGATCCCTATGGGAAGGCCGGCGGAGTGGATCTGCGGGACTTCTACGCAATCAAGGATCGCTGACAGGGAGGGAAAACATGAAAAATAGGATTTTGAGCCTTGTTTTGTGCCTGTGTATGGTTTTCCTCCTGCTGCCCGCCTCCGCTTCTGCGGCAGGGGTGGTGAACATCATCAGCCTGACCCTCAAAGCCCCCCAACCGAATCAGCTCCCCACCGACGCCTCCGTCCCGGAGGGGGTGAGTACCGTGGTCACCAATACCCGGTGGGTGGGCCGCGTCTGGCGGGACGGGGGAAAATTCTCCGGCCCGGCGGGCTACGGCGCATATGTGACCATTCGGATCAAGGACGATCAGGAAAAGCTCTTCCACGCGGACAAGAGCAAGTACACCATCACCATCAACGGCGCTCCCAGCGGAGCGGACACCGGGCCGTACAAAACGGAGACCTACCTTATGTCCATCAGTGAGGACAGAAAAGAGATCGAGGTCTTTGTCAGCTTCGAGCTTCAGGTGGTCGCGCTGGGCGTCACCGGGGGTCATAAGGTGCTGAAAGCGGGTGATCTGCTGGCCCGGGAGGCTTCCGAGGAGCGGACTGACCAGACAATGGACAACATCACCGTCCGTTCCATCCCGGAGAGCCCGGACGGCACCGTGCAGCCCTACTCGTGGGTCATCACCGAGATGGATGTCCACGCCAAGGAGGGGTATCTCCTGACCAGTCTGGAAAACGCGGCAAAAAACGCGGGGAAGACGGCGATCTTCAACCGCTATGAGGCGCTGGGACTGGTGGGAGACATTGAGTACCAAGACCCGTGGAACGTCCATGTCACCTTCTATCAGTGGGTCGGCCCGGCGGAGGGGGAAAAGCTCACCGACCAGATGAAGAAGCAGGCGGCGGAGTGGCGCGGGGAAACGGCCGGAAAGTACAACGACACCTATATCGAGGTCGGTACAGGCAAACTCCGGGACTATCTGGCTTCCCGGCTCTCCAAGGAGGGCAAACGGGTGGATGACGAGGGCAATTTCTTCGACCACAGGGCCTATGCTTACAGCGTGCCCTCCATGGCGGCGGGCAGCGACAAGTGGGCCAGAGTGGGCGATATCATCACCATTCTGGACGACCACGCCGAAGCGAAGTTCCCCAGCGCGGTGGGCCAGTGGTATCTGATCCGCCAAGGCGCAAAGGTGGGGTACATCCCCGCCGCCTATGTGGAGAGTGCGGTGACCCCCGGCGTGATCCGCGCCGATACCCCGACGGCCTATCCCTCCACCCAGACGGTGAACTTGGATGGACGGACGGTGGAGTTTCAGATGTACGCCCTGAAGGACGCCAACGGAAACCCCACCAACTACATCAAGGTGCGTGATCTGGCCAAGGCCCTCACCGGCAGCAAGGCCGCCTTCTCCGTGGAGTGGAACGGCGCGGTGGACTTGATCCCCGGAGGAATATACGCCCCGGACGGCACGGAGAACCACACGCCCTTTTCCACCCCGTGGCCCTATACGATCCCTGCCTCGCCCACCAGAGTCAACGGCGAGCCAAGCGACCTTCAGGCCATCGTTCTGTCCGACAAAAACGGGGGCGGTTACACCTATTACCAGCTCCGGGATCTGGGCCGCAAGCTGGGCTTCAACGTGGGCTGGAGTGCGGAAAGAGGCGTGTTCATCGAGACAGATAAGCCCTATTCCGAAAGGTGACCCGGCGATCCGCCGCGCCAACAAAAAGCCCCTTCGGAGTATCTGCTCCGAAGGGGTTTTCCCTTGATCCAAATGGGGGCGGCCCGGTTAAATTTTAGAAAATCCGAAGGTGTTGACCACGGCGTCAATAGGCTGGCCCGCCTTACACATGGGACACTCCGAGGGGGAGTGGGAGGCATAGTCCTTGAGGACGTTGGTATCAAAAATGGAGATCACCGGCAGGCCCTCCAGCTCATGGATGGCGGCGTAGATGGAGGCCACGCCCACCACCTTACCGCCGTAATACTCCACGCTCTGTCTGCCCTGAAGCGCGGTAGTGCCGGTGGTCAGGGAACACATCAGGATCAAGACCCGTTTACCCTCCAGCATGAAGCGGGCGTTGTCACGGAAAATCAGGTTGCCCTTGCCGTCCAGCTCGCCCTTGATGATGTACATATCGTCCCCTTCGCTGAGGGAGCGTCCGCCGTGCTGGGTCAGCTTTCGGGCCAGACAGGCGCCCACGGCGCTGGTGCCGTCCATGCAGAGGATGGAATCGACTTGGAAACGGTTCTGGAGGCGGTTGGCCAGCTCCTGCGCCACGGCCCGGCAACCCTTGAGGCTGTACTTTTGGGCGGTGACGTCAATAAAGTAATTGATATGGCTGTTGCGCGTGGCAAAGTGACCCTTGGCCGCCAGCAGCGGCACTCCGCCGATGTCCAGAAGGGGAAAGAATTTCGGTTCCATAACTGTGTGCCTCCTTTTATTTCCCGACCCTGTGCAATACGCCCATATACATCTTTTTGGCGAAAGATTTTTTAGGCAATTTGATTATAGCAGATGGAATAGCCCTTGGCAATAGTAAATTTCAAATGGAGAGCGCATAAGGCCCGCAGTCTGATGACTGCGGGCCTTGGCATAAACCTCCTGTCATTCCTCCTGCTTTTTGCGGCAGCTTACGGCATAGAGCGCAGTGCAGGCCACGGCGGCCAAGAGGCCCACGGGGGTGGCGATGGCGGTGGACAAGTGCAGGCACTCAGGCGCTTGGATGAAATAGGTCACGGAAACTGCGGTCATAAAGGCGGCGGGCAGGGCAGCCATGAGGCTGCAAATGGGCGGATAGCCGTATTTGTGTAAAAACACCGCCCCTGTCCACAGCACGATCATCGCCAAGGTTTGGTTCGACCAAGAGAAGTACCGCCACAGGTACGTCCAAGGCAGGAGCTTGACGATGGCGAAGCCCACCGCCAGAAGGGGAACGGCCAGCAAAGCCCGCTTTTTGGTGTTGGCCTGATCCAGCTTGAACCAGTCGGCGATGGTGAGCCGGGCGGAGCGGAAGGCGGTGTCCCCGGAGGTGATGGGG
>CARXAY010000047.1:0-529 GCA_949093475.1 uncultured Oscillospiraceae bacterium | reverse complement strand
CCTCCCGTTCGGAGGTGACGCACCGGGCCATCATGGGGGACTGGGTGGCGTGGAAGCCGGACACCGCCCCGCAGGCCACGGTGACGAACATCATGGCCCACTTGGGCGTCCCTGCCGGGTGGGGAGCGGTGAGGGCGGACAGGGTCAGCTCCGGCATATCCCCGCCGTGGAACAGGAGGGTCGCGCCGCCCACCCCCAGCGCCATGACAATGAGGCACAGGCCAAAGACGGGATAGAGCTTGCCCACGATCTTGTCGATGGGCAGAAAGGTCGCGGCAAGATAGTAGAGCATGATGACCACCAGCCAGACATTCTGGCTGAGCCATTCCGGGGTCAGGCGGGCCAGCAGTCCGGCAGGCCCGGCGGCAAAATTCACCCCCACCATCACCAGCAGGACGACCGAGAAGATCCGCATCAGCAGCGTGACGGCGCGGCCCATGTACTTCCCCACTACCTCGGAGATGGATGCGCCGTCGTTTCGCATGGACATCATGCCCGAAAGAAAGTCATGGACGCCGCCGCCGAGGAT
>CARXAY010000046.1 GCA_949093475.1 uncultured Oscillospiraceae bacterium | reverse complement strand
CCCGGTTTTCTCCTGACGTGATGGCCATTGAGAAGCTCTACTTCGGCAACAACGTCACCACCGGCATCGGGGTGGCCCAAGCCCGGGGGGTCATTTTGGCGGAGGCCGAGCGGGAGGGACTGGCCATCTACGAGTACGATCCCTCTCAGGTGAAGTCGGCGGTGACCGGCTACGGCAAGGCGGAAAAGCGGCAGGTGATGGACATGACCAAGCGGCTTTTGCACCTCAATGCCGTGCCCAAGCCCGACGACGCCGCCGACGCGGTGGCCATTGCATTGTGCCATGCCCGAAGCAGCACGTCATTATTACATGTATAAGCAGGTGAACACGGATGTATTATTATGTACGGGGCGAGGTGGCCCATATCGCGCCCCATCTGGCGGTCATCGACTGCGGCGGGGTGGGGTATGCCTGCCGCACCACCCAGAACACCCTGTCCTACCTCAAGCGGGGACAGCAGGCCAAGCTCTATACTTACCTCAACGTTCGGGAGGACGCCATGGAGCTGTACGGCTTTTCCTCCGAGAGCGAGCTGAGCTGCTTCCAAATGCTGCTGGGGGTGTCCGGGGTTGGGCCGAAGGCGGCGCTGGCCATGCTGTCCGCCACCACGCCGGAGGGGCTGGCCGCCAGCGTCATCACCGGGGACGAGCGGGCCTTGACCGCCGCGCAGGGGGTGGGCAAAAAGATCGCCCAGCGGGTGATCTTGGAGCTGAAGGATAAGCTGGCCAAGGGGCAGCTCCCCGCCGCCGGCGGGGAGAGCTACGGGGGAAGCGGAGTCACCGTCATCCCCCAAAATAAGGCCAGCGAGGCCGCCGCGGCGCTGGCCGTGCTGGGCTATTCCGCCCAAGAGGTGGCTGTGGCCCTCAAGGGGATCGATCTGGAAAGCCTGCCCTTGGAGGAGATCGTCCGTCAGGCATTGAAGAAAATGATTAAATAAGTTTATTTTAGGAGGAATTTGGTATGAAAAAGCGTGTTTTAGCCCTTGCCCTTGCTCTTGTGATGGTGTTCGCTCTGTGTGCCTGCGGCGGTAAGACGGCCAGCGCCACAGTGACCGTCACCGTTGTCCACGGCGATGGCAGCTCCAAGGACTTCACCGTCAAGACCGACAAGGAGATGTTGGGGGAGGCCCTCACCGACGAGAAGTTAGTGGACGGCGAGGACGGCCCTTACGGCCTGTTCATCAAGACGGTGGACGGCGAGACCGCCGACGACGCCAAGCAGGAGTGGTGGTGTCTCACCAAGGGCGGCGAGAGCGTGGAGACCGGCGTGGATTCCACTCCGGTGGAGGACGGCGCGACCTATGAACTGACCCTGACCACCGGGTGGGAATGAGAGAAACACAAATGAGGTGAGACCCCTTGAGCATCGACTTTTCCGAGAGCGGCTTTGAGACGGAGCAGCCGTTGGTAGCCACCTCCCTTCTCCGCGAGGACGAGGGGGAGTGCTCTCTGCGCCCCAAGACCCTTGGGGAGTACATCGGGCAGAAAAAGGCCAAGGAGAATCTGACGGTGTTCATTCAGGCGGCGAAGCTGCGAGGCGAGCCGCTGGATCACGTTCTTCTCCACGGCCCTCCGGGGCTGGGCAAGACCACCCTCTCCGGCATCATCGCCAACGAGATGGGGGTGAACATCCGCATCACCTCCGGGCCGGCCATTGAAAAACCCGGCGACTTGGCGGCGCTGCTCACCAACCTTCAGGAGAATGACATCCTCTTTGTGGACGAGATCCACCGCCTCAACCGGCAGGTGGAGGAGATCTTGTACCCCGCCATGGAGGACTACGCCATCGACATCATCATCGGCAAAGGCCCGTCGGCCAACTCCATCCGGCTGGATCTGCCCCGGTTCACCCTCATCGGGGCGACCACACGGGCGGGACAGCTCTCCGCGCCCCTGCGCGACCGCTTTGGGGTCACCCTGAGGCTGGAGCTTTACACCCCTGAGGAGCTGGCCCTGATCGTGAAACGTTCGGCGGGCATTTTGGAAGTGCCCATTGAGGACGGGGGAGCGATGGAGATCGCCAAACGCTCCCGGGGCACGCCCCGGATCGCCAACCGTATGCTGCGCCGGGTGCGGGACTTTGCACAGGTGAAGGCGGGGGGCATCATCACCCGTCAGGTGGCGGACGAGGCCCTCACCGCTTTAGAGGTAGACCACTTGGGGCTGGACGCGGTTGACCGGCGGATGCTTCGCAGCATCATCGACAACTACCGGGGCGGCCCGGTGGGATTGGACACCTTGGCGGCCACCATCAACGAGGAATCGGTGACGCTGGAGGACGTGTACGAGCCATATCTTATGCAGCTTGGCTTTTTGACCCGCACCCCCCGGGGGCGGTGCGTGACGGTCAAGGCATATCAGCATTTGGGGCTGAGCGTCCCTGCTGCGCCCGGCGGTCTCGATCAATTGACGCTCTGATTTTTGGGAAAAGAGGATCATGGTATGGGCAAACTGTTTGGAACGGACGGCATTCGCGGGGTGGTCAACGCCGGGCTGGATGCCGCTCTGGCCTATCAGGTGGGGTTGGCGACGGCGGCGGTGCTTCGCAGGGATCAGGACGGGAAAAAGCCGGTGGTGACCATCGGCAAGGACACCCGCATTTCCTCCGACGTGCTGGAGGGGGCGCTGGTGGCGGGACTGTGCTCCGCCGGGGCGGACGTATTGCATCTGGGAGTGTTCCCCACCCCCGCCGTGGCCTTTGCCACGGTGGATAACCACGCCGACGCAGGGGTGGTCATCTCCGCCTCCCACAACCCCTTTGAGCATAACGGCATCAAGATCTTCAACGGCAAGGGTTTCAAGCTCTCCGACGCGCTGGAGAACCAGATCGAGGACATCATTTTGAACCATATGGACGTGCCGCTGATGACCCATGGGGACATCGGCAAGGTCGTCTATTTAGACGCCAACGAGCGGGAGCGGTATCTGGATCATCTGGCGAGTACCATTGACACCGATCTGGCGGGGCTTCGCATTGCAGTGGACTGCGCCAACGGCGCGTCCTCCGCCACAGCGCCCTATTTATTCGCCCGTTTCCCCAAGCTGAAGTGCGATATCTTCTGCGCCGAGCCGGACGGCGTGAACATCAACAACGGCTGCGGCTCTACTCATCTGGAGGCGTTGCAGGCCCGGATGAAAACGGGGGAATACGATCTGGGGCTGGCCTTTGACGGGGACGCCGACCGCTTTTTGGCGGTGGATGAGCTGGGCAGCCCCATCGACGGCGACCAGATCATGGCCATCTGCGGCAGCGACCTGATGGCCCGGGGGGAGCTGCCCTCCAACGCCGTGGTGGCCACGGTGATGTCCAATTTGGGCTTCCGGATGTTCACCAAGGAGCGGGGAATGACGCTGGAGATCACCGACGTGGGCGACCGCAACGTCTTGGAGCGGATGCAGGAGAAGGGCTACGCGCTGGGGGGCGAACAGTCGGGCCACACCATTTTTCTTCAGTACGCCACCACCGGTGACGGGGAGCTTTCCGCCCTCCAGCTCCTTCAGGTGTTGAAGAAGTCGGGCAAAAAAGCCTCTGAGCTGGCGGCGATGTGCAAGGTCTATCCTCAGGTGCTCATCAACGTCCCTGTGGCGGACAAGGCCGCCAAGGAGAAGGTCATGGCCTCTCCTGAACTGGCCGCGGCGGTGGAACAGACAGAGCAGGCTTTGGCCGGCAAGGGCCGGGTGCTGGTGCGGGCGTCGGGGACGGAGTCGCTGGTGCGGGTCATGGTGGAGGCCACCGACGACGCGCAGGCCCGGACTGCGGCGGAGGGTTTGGTCAATTTGATCAAAAAGCTGTGAAAATTTAAGGGCAGATAAAATAATTTGCCCAAATCCCTTGACAAGCGGACGGGAAGTATAATATAATGTGCGAGGAACGAACGAATGAGCCACAAAAATCCAACCTTTGACCCTGCGGCGGACGCCCAAGGCGTGGCCGATGAGGCGCTGCTGGCGGCGGCGCGCAGCGGTGACCGAAGGGCGGAGGAAGCGCTGATCCTGCGTTACACCCGGATGACGCGCGCCTGTGCCCGGCCGCTCTTTTTGGCGGGAGGGGACAGCGAGGATCTGGTTCAGGAGGGCCTGCTGGGCCTGCTGGACGCCATTCGGGAGTTTGACAGCCGCCGGGATGCAGCCTTTGCCACCTTTGCGCAGGTCTGCGTCCAGAACCGCCTTCGCTCTGCGGTGCGCAGCGCGGCGCGGGAAAAACATATGGCGCTCAACGCCGCCGTTCCTTTGGAGGAGCAGGAGACCTCCGAGAGCGGACGGGGGAGGGGGAGAAGAGCCCCGGAGAACCCGGAGGATTTGGTCATCGCCCGGGAGGCGTGGCAGGAGGAAACTGCCCGGCTGGAGCGGACGCTGTCGTCCTTTGAGCGCGAGGTGCTGGGGCAGTATCTGGACGGATACTCCTATCAGGAGATCGCCCGGGCCACCGGCAAGCCGCCCAAGGCGGTGGATAACGCGGTGCAGCGTATCCGCAGGAAATTGGCGCGGCGGTGATTTCAGCGAATCCAGCGAAAGCTGATCGCACATATTTTATGTCCCAGTTGCAATTCGGTTTTTCCGGGTCGGGGCAATCAAAGAGAGGGTATTACCATGTACGAAGACAAGACACTCATTTGCAAAGAATGTGGCCAAGAGTTCGTGTTCACCGCCGGTGAGCAGGAGTTCTACGCCGAGCGCGGCTTCCAGAACGAGCCTCAGCGCTGCAAGGCGTGCCGCGACGCCCGGAAGGCCGCTGCCCGTGGCCCCCGCGAGTACTTCACCGCCACCTGTGCCGCCTGCGGCGGCGAGGCCAAGGTTCCCTTCGAGCCGAAGACCGACCGCCCCGTCTACTGCAGCGAGTGCTTCGCCAAGATGCGCGAAGAGCAGTCCGGCGCACACGAGGAGTAAGCTCCGCCCAGTCTGACACGAAAAAAGCCCGGCGCACACTGTGCGCCGGGCTTTTTTACGCAAATAGCAAGGGGAGAGATCAGCAGGGGGTATGCCCATAGAAGTCGTCCAACAGCCGGGCAAGAGTTTGGGGGGCATCTTCATTGAGGGCGGGGCCGGCGCCTTCCACAATGGCCAAGGCGGCATTCGTGATGCTCTGGGAGAAGAAATGGGCCGATTTGAGATTGGTGCGATCCTTCGCTCCGCAGAGGATCAGAGTTGGGCAGTGAATGTGCTGCGGGAGGACGCTGAGTTCCAGATCCTTCATAGAGGAACTCAGGGCAAGGGTATCCTGCTTGGGAAAGGCCATCGCCTGAAATGCGGAAGCGGGGAGAAGTCGAAAGATAACAGTTTGCAGAGCAAAGGCGGTCTTGGGAATCTGATGAGGTGTACCGATCAGAACCAACGAGGAGACCTGCTCAGGATGCTCCGAAGCGTAATGCAGGGCCAGAATACCGCCCAGAGAAAGACCACACAAGTGAAGCGGTTCGCCGAGCCGATCACAATCCTTGGTAAAGGAGGCGTACAGGTTGGGATAGGTGGCCTCCCGCCCCCGGAGCAGAGAGGGAAGATCAGGACACAGGACATCCTGACTGCTTTTCATATGGGAGACTGTCTCGTCCCAACTCGCCGCCCGATGGCCGAAGCCGTGGATCAAGATGGTTTTCATGGGGATCACTCTTTCTGATCAAATGCGCTTGTCAGAGCTTTTCTACGGTCTCCAAAAACCGGTGCAGGAGAGCGGCGACCTGCGCGCGGGTGGCGGTGCGCTGGGGGTATAGCTTGCGCTCCTGATCGCCTTGAAGCAGCCCTTGATCCACCATCCAGTTTGTGCCCTCGGCGGCCCAAGAGGAGACCGAGTTGCCGTCGGGCATACCCGCCAGATGGTAGTTGTGAGCGGCGCCCGCGCCGTAGCGGAGCTTGGCGTAGTTATAAAGCATGGTGGACAGCTCCTCCAAGGTGAGGGCCTGATGGGGGTTCAGTCCGTCGCTGATGCGGTTGGTCACCGCCCAGCGGTGACCCTTAATGTACCAGCTTTCCTGACCGACGGGAGTGGTGTCCGTGCCGTCCAGCCGGGCCAGCACCGTCATCAGCATCACCCGGGTCATCGGGCCGTCAGGATCGAAGCGGTTGCCGCCCACACCATTAAAAAGGCCGTTTTTCGCGGCGTAAGCCACATCGGCGGCATACCATGCGCCGGCGCTGACGTCGGAGAACTGGGACGGGGTCGGGGTGGTGGGCCGGACAGGCTGGGCAGGCTGCTCCGGCTCGGTAGATTGGTCGGGCGCAGAGGGCTGAACCGCCGTTTCGGGGGCAAAAAACTCCACCTGATAGGAGAAATCCACGCTCTGCCCACCGGAGGTCTTGAGGCCGTCGACGGCGACGGTGTAAAGTCCGCTGTAAGCGGAAACGTCCAAGGCGGGGCGGAAGATGATACAGTTGGCGACGCCGTAGCTGCTGTGATCCACCTCCAGATAAGCCCCTTCGTTGGCGGCGGAATAGCTCTGGCTGCCGGAGAGCGTCCACGCCGCCCCGTCGGAGGCGCGGGTAAGGGTGACCGTGAGGCCGCTCACGTCGGGGGAGGCGTATTTGTCCGGGTTCAGCGTGACGCTCCAAGCCTGATCCTTGTCAAACAGGGTGGAGGGAAACGCGCCGGAGGCGGGCCAAGCGATGAAATCATAGTCCCCTGCGTTGCCGCTGCGGTCAAAGGCCCAGAGGGTGGCAAAATTGTAGGTGTAGCTGCCGAAGGTTTTGCTGCTGGGGGAAAACCCGAAGCCGGTCTTGCCCATGGTGGGATTCAAGAGCCAGCGGCGGTGGCCCAGCATGGGGAGGTTGCCGCCGTCTGAATCGTCCATAAACGCGTCCACCGCTTGAGGAAGGGTGGCGTTTGTGCCCATGTAGATGTTGGAGCTGGAGGCGGCGTTCAGCCCGGTGTTGTAAAAGCTCTCGTCCATGTCGGCGGGCTGCTCCGGGAAGTGGGTCAACACGCCGTTGGCCGCCAGCAGTACCGCGCCGTGCTGGGCGCGGGAGGTGAGGGTGTTGTCCAGCGTGACGGCGTTCAGCCCCGCCAGACGGCGCATGAGGTTCAGCCGGTCAAGAGCGGTGATGAGAGCCGGGGCGGACACCGTCCCGGCGGCGTAGGGTGCGCTGACCGACGGCGCGGTCACAAAGGCATCCCCGGCGAAGCCCAAGGGGTTCTCCGCCAGCAGTTGGGCGATCTCATTTTGGGACAGCTTCGGAAGGGAGGTCAAACCGCTGGAGCGTGCAGGGGAAGCGGCCTCCCCAGCAGCCAGCGCGGGGGTGAGGAGGAGACAGAGGACAAGCAGCAGTGAAAGAAGGCGTTTCATGGTGATACTCCTTTGAAGGATCGGCCAAGACAGAAGGGACGGTTCTCCTGTCGGATGGGGCTCGACAGAGAAAACCGTCCCTCGGTCTTGGCTTTTATTGGGAAACTGTATAGTTGGGGGCTTCCTTGGTGATGTACACGTCGTGGGGGTGGGATTCCCGGAGGCCGGCGGCGGTGATCTGGGTGAAGCGGGCCTTTTGCCGCAGGTCGTCGATGGTGGCGCAGCCGCAATACCCCATGCCGGCCCGCAGACCGCCCATGAGCTGGAAGATGGTCTCGGACACCGTTCCCTTATAGGGGACGCGGCCCTCCACCCCTTCGGGCACTAACTTCTTGTTGTTTTGCTGGAAGTAACGATCCTTCGAGCCCTTGGCCATCGCGCCCAGCGAGCCCATGCCGCGGTAGACCTTGAACTGGCGGCCCTGATAGACCTCGGTGTCGCCGGGGGACTCCTCACAGCCCGCCAGCAGCGAGCCGAGCATGACCACGTTGCCGCCGGCGGCGATGGCCTTGGCCAAGTCGCCGGAGAACTTGATACCGCCGTCGGCGATGATGGGAACGTCGTACTCGGCGGCGACCTTGGCGGCGTCGAAGATGGCGGTGATCTGGGGCACGCCGATGCCCGCCACCACGCGGGTGGTACAGATCGAGCCCGGGCCGATGCCGATCTTCACGCAGTCTGCGCCGGCTTCAATGAGGGCGCGGGTGCCTTCGGCGGTGGCCACGTTGCCGGCGATGAGCTGTACGTCGGGATAGATGGCCTTGATGCGGCGGACGCACTCCAAAATGTTGTGGGAGTGGCCGTGGGCGGAATCCAGACACAGAACGTCCGCTCCCGCGTCCACCAGAGCCTTGACGCGATCCATCACGTCGGGAGTTACGCCGATGGCCGCGCCTACCAAAAGGCGGCCCTTGGCGTCCCGGGCGGAATTGGGGTAGACCTGTGCCTTTTCAATGTCCTTGATGGTGATGAGACCCTTGAGGCGGCCCTCGCCGTCCACGATGGGGAGCTTTTCGATCTTATGGCGGCGGAGGATCTCCCGGGCCTCGTCCAGCGTCGTGCCCTCCCGGGCGGTGACCAGATTCTCCTTGGTCATCACGTTGTCGATGAGCTGGGACATATCCGTCTCAAACTTCATGTCCCGGTTGGTGATGATGCCGATGAGCTTGCCGTTGTCGCAGATGGGCACGCCGGAGATGCGGTATTTGGCCATCAGCTCGTCCGCTTCGGCCAGCGTGTGGCCGGGGGCGAGCCAGAAGGGGTTGGTGATGACGCCGTTCTCGCTGCGCTTCACCATGTCCACCTGTTCGGCCTGCGCGCCGATGGACATATTCTTATGGATGATGCCGATGCCGCCCTCCCGGGCCACGGCGATGGCCATGCGGGACTCGGTGACGGTGTCCATGGCGGCGGACATCAGGGGAATGTTGAGGGTGATCTTCTTGGTGAGCCGTGTTTTCAGGTCAATGTCTGCAGGGAGGACGTCGCTTTCTGCGGGGATCAAAAGCACGTCGTCGAAGGTGAGGCCCTGCTTGCCAAACTTCTCTTCAAAATCTGCCATGGTGTTCTCTCCTTTGCCTCAAATATTAATAAAAATTTTACCTATTTTAATATCTGGGACAGACAATGT
>CARXAY010000045.1 GCA_949093475.1 uncultured Oscillospiraceae bacterium | reverse complement strand
GGCCAGAAGCCGGGGGGAGACGGCGCGCCGGCGCTCGATGTCCACCCCCAGGTTGGCCTCCCCCACCGCGCACACCGCCAGCGTCCCGGAGTGGCTGATGGACACCGCCGGGCCGCCGGGGACATAGGGCTTGCCGCTTTCGGCGACGCGCAGGGGGCGGCCCGTTACCTGTTCGCAGAGCCGGTGGGCCGCCTGATGGCGCGCGGCGCGGTGGGTCACGGGAGTTCCATAGACCGCCACCCCCTCCGGCAGCGGCAGCCGGAAAAATTCCACGGCGTTTCCCTCCTTTTTTGTTCCGATTATACCGCGTTTTTCCAGTGTGCGCAAGAGATCAGCGGCGCATAATAGGAAAAACAAAAGGAGGGGACGCCATGGACTCCATCTGGCAGCGCACCGCGCCGCACTTGGATCTTCCGGCGCTGAGCGGCGGCAAGCGCACCGACATCCTCATCATCGGCGGCGGCCTCGCCGGGGTGCTGTGCGCGTGGTTTTTGGACAGGGCGGGGGCGGACTATCTGTTGGTGGAGGCCAAGACGGTGGGCAGCGGCGTGACAGGAAAAAGCACCGCCAAGGTCACCGCCCAGCACGGGCTTTTGTACCAAAAGCTGCTCAACAGCTGGGGACTGGAGCGCACCAAGCTGTATTGGGAGGCCAACCGCCGGGCGGTGGGCCGCTACCGCGCCCTGTGCGGACAGCTGGGGTGCGGCTTTCAGGAGGAGACGGCCTACGTTTTTTCCCGCTCCAGCCGGGACAAGCTCCTGCGGGAAAAAGAGGCGATGGACATTTTGGGCGCGCCCCTCTCCCTGCGCCGCAAAACGCCGCTGCCCTTCCCAGTGGCGGGGGCGGCGGCCATGGAGGGGCAGGGACAGCTTCATCCGCTGGAATTTCTCCGGGCCTTGGCAAAGGAGCTTCGGGTCTTTGAGCATACCAAGGTTCAGGGCCTTTCGCCGGGAACGGCCCTCACCGACCACGGGATCATCCGCGCCAACAAGATCGTGATCGCCACCCACTTTCCCATCCTCAACAAGCATGGGCTTTATCCTCTGAAACTATACCAGAGCCGCAGCTACGTTCTCGCCCTCAAGGACGCGCCGCTGTTTGACGGAATGTATGTGGAGGACAAGGACAACGCCCTGTCCTTCCGCCGGGCGGGGGAGCTGCTTTTGGTGGGCGGCGGAGGACACCGCACGGGACACCGGGGCGGCGGCTGGGAGCAGCTCCGCTCTCAGGTGAAGCGCTGGTGGCCGGAGGCCAGAGAGGTGGCCTGCTGGGCGACGCAGGACTGCATGACCCCGGACGGCGGAGCGTATGTGGGGCAGTACAGTCCCCGCACCCCGGAGCTTTTTGTGGCCACCGGCTTTAATAAGTGGGGCTGGACGACGGCGATGGCGGGAGCGGAGATCCTCTGCGACCTTTTGCAGGGCAAGGCCAGCGTGTACGCGCCGGCCTTTGATCCCAGCCGCCCCATGCCCTTGTCTGCGACCTTGGGCAACGCCGCCGAAGCGGTTTGGGATCTGCTGCGGCCCACTGCCCCCCGCTGCCCTCACATGGGCTGCGCCCTGCGGTATAATCCCCAAGAGCGGTCGTGGGACTGTCCCTGCCACGGCTCGCGCTTTGACGAAAACGGTGCGCTGATCGACAATCCCTCCACCGACGATCTGAAGCACCGCCCCCCAGAGCCGTAAAAAACGCCGGACTGTGTCAAACAGTCCGGCGTTTCTGTTTCGGAAGCCGGGGAGGGGCTATGCCTCCGCCTCGGTATACACCAGCCCGAACCCGCCCGGGCCGATGTGGCAGCCGATGGTCGCCCCGATCTCCTGCGGTTTGGAGACCACAAGACCCTTAAGCTGCTCCGCCATCTTGCCCAAAAATTCCAGACAGTTGGCGTCCTCCTTGGCGAAGATGGGAATGATGGGAAACCGCTTGTCGATGGGGTGGGCGGCAATCACGTCGCAAAGGGCGGCCATGGCCCGCTTCAGGCCGGGGACTTTCTTGACCACCTCCACCTCGCCGTTATCGGTAAAGGCGATGAGGGGTTTGATGCTGAGGGCGGAGCCAACCACCCCTGCGAGCTTGGACAGCCGCCCGCCCCGCACCAGATATTCCAGCGTGTCGATGCAGGCAAAGAGACGCACTCTGGCACGGTATTCGGTCAACTCTTCGGCGATCTCCACGGCGCTTTTTCCCGCGTCGCGGAGTTGGCAGGCCCGGAACACCACCAGCTTCTCCGCCGCCGCTCCGGCGGCCTTACGGGCGTCTACGATGTGGATATTGGGGTAAGACACCATGGTTTTTGCCGCGATGGCGGTCTGGTACGTGCCCGACAGGGCGGAGGAGATGGTCACATAGACCACGCTGTCCTTTTTGCTTTGGGCGTCCTCAAAGATGTCCAGAAACATTTGAAGAGAGGGTTGCGAGGTGGTCAAAACCTCCCCGTTTTCCATGCGCTCCCACAGACTTGCCATGGGTACGCTGTGGTCGTCCACGAAGCTGTCCCCGCCGCAGACCAAACTCATGGGGATCAGACCCACCTGATGCTCCGTCAGCTCCTCCGGGGTGATATCTGAGGCGGAGTCGGTGTAAATGCGGATCGTTCCGGCCATAGTACACATCCTTTCTGTTCAAAAGGGTCTCTTCTCTGTTTACTTACCATTATATACCTGTTATAGGGAATAATCAACCCATAAATCCGGACACAAAATATAGTGGGGAATTTTATCGTAAACCTATTGACACACTATATCTTGTGTGTTAGAATATTCCTCGACGCGAGTTAGCCGGTGACGGCTCAATTATAAAGAGAGTAGGGAAAAACCATGAAAGTCATCAAAAGAAACGGCTCAGAAGTGGTGTTTGACATCGAAAAGATCGTCGCCGCCATCAGCAAGGCCAACGATTCCGTGGAAGAAAGCGCCCGGCTGACCCCGGTGCAGATCCAGCGCATCGCCCAGAGCGTGGAGCTTTACTGCACCTCCATGAACCGCTCCCCCTCGGTGGAGGAGATCCAAGATCAGGTGGAAGTCCAGATCATGGCCCACGGCGCGTTTGAGGTGGCCAAGCACTACATCACGTACCGTTACATCCGTTCTCTGGTGCGCCGCAGCAACACCACCGACGAGAAGATCCTCTCCCTCATCGAGTGTTGCAACGAGGAGGCCAAGCAGGAGAACGCCAACAAGAACCCCGTGGTCAACTCCACCCAGCGGGACTACATGGCCGGCGAGGTCTCCCGGGACATCACCGAGCGGGTGCTTCTCCCCGAGGAGATCGTGGAGGCCCACCGGGACGGCATCATCCACTTCCATGACAGCGACTATTTTGCCCAGCATATGCACAACTGCGATCTGGTCAATTTGGAGGATATGCTCCAAAACGGCACGGTCATCACCGGCACGATGATCGAGCGGCCTCACTCCTTCTCCACCGCCTGCAACATCGCCACCCAGATCATCGCGCAGGTGGCCTCCAACCAGTACGGCGGGCAGTCCATCTCCCTCACCCACCTCGCCCCCTTTGTGGACGTTTCCCGCAAGAAGATCCGCAAGGTGGTGGAGGCTGAGCTGGCCCAGATCGGCGCGGAGGCCAACGAGGCGGCCGTGCAGGAGCTGGTGGAGACCCGCCTGCGGGAGGAAATTCGCCGGGGCGTGCAGACCATCCAGTATCAGGTGGTCACCCTCCTCACCACCAACGGACAAGCCCCCTTCGTCACGGTTTATATGTACCTCAACGAGGCCAAGAACGAGCAGGAGAAGAAGGATCTGGCCCTCATCATTGAGGAGACCTTAGAGCAGCGCTGCCAAGGCGTGAAGAACGAAGCCGGCGTGTGGGTCACCCCCGCCTTCCCCAAGCTCATCTACGTGCTGGAGGAGGACAACATCACCGACGACGCGCCCTACTACTACCTCACCAAGCTGGCGGCCAAGTGTACCGCCAAGCGGATGGTGCCCGACTACATCTCGGAGAAGAAGATGCTGGAGCTGAAGGGGGACGTGTATACCTGCATGGGCTGCCGCTCCTTCCTCACCCCCGACCGCTTTACCGAGACCGGCGTGGGCAACATCGCCAATGCGGGCAACTATGTCCCCGGCGAGCGCAAGTATTACGGCCGCTTCAATCAGGGCGTGGTCACCATCAACCTCCCCGACGTGGCCCTCTCCTCCGGCGGCAACATGGAGAAATTCTGGGATATCTTTGAGGAGCGGCTGGAGCTGTGCCACCGGGCGCTGCGCTGCCGCCACGAGCGGCTCAAGGGTACGCTGTCCGACGCCGCCCCCATCCTCTGGCAGTATGGCGCGCTGGCCCGGCTCAAGAAGGGCGAGCCTATTGACAAGCTGCTCTACGGCGGCTACTCCACCATCTCTCTGGGCTACGCCGGGCTCTATGAGTGCGTCAAGTACATGACCGGCAAATCCCACACCGACCCCTCGGCCACCCCCTTTGCCTTGTCTGTCATGCAGAAAATGAACGACAAGTGCAAGGAGTGGAAGCTGGCCGAGGACATCGACTACTCCCTCTACGGCACGCCGCTGGAATCCACCACCTACAAGTTTGCCAAGTGCCTCCAGAAGCGCTTCGGCGTCATTGAGGGCATCACCGACAAGGGGTATATCACCAACTCCTACCACGTCCACGTCTCCGAGGAGATCGACGCCTTCGAGAAGCTCCGCTTCGAGGCCCAGTTCCAAGCCCTCTCTCCCGGCGGCGCCATCAGCTATGTGGAAGTCCCCGATATGCAGGACAACATCGAGGCGGTCTTGCAGGTGATGAAGTTCATCTACGACAACATCATCTACGCCGAGCTGAACACCAAGTCGGACTACTGTCAGGAGTGCGGCTACGACGGCGAGATCGAGATCGTGGAGGAGGACGGCAAGTTGGTGTGGCGCTGCCCTCAGTGCGGCAACGAGGATCAGGACAAGATGAACGTGGCGCGGCGCACCTGCGGCTACATCGGCACCCAGTTCTGGAATCAGGGCCGCACGCAGGAGATCAAGGATCGGGTATTGCACTTATAAGCGACAAAATGCACCGTAGGGGCGGGTTTGAAACCCGCCCCTATTTTGCAAAGGGGAATCAAGGTATGTACTACGGCAACATCAAAAACTGCGACATCGCCGACGGCGAGGGGGTGCGGGTCACCCTCTTTGTCTCCGGCTGCACTAACCGCTGCCCCGGCTGTTTTCAGCCCCAGACATGGGACTTTCAATACGGCCAGCCCTTCACCAAGGAGACCGAGGACTATATTTTGGAGCTGCTTGCCCCCGACTACATCAACGGCCTCACCCTCTTGGGGGGCGAACCCTTTGAGCCGGAGAACCAGCGCGCCCTGCTCCCCTTTGTGAAGCGGGTGCGGGAGAAGTATCCCCACAAGACCGTCTGGGCCTTTTCCGGCTTCACGCTGGACACCCTTTTGCAGCCCGGGTCTCACCCCAACTGCGAGGTCACACGGGAGCTTTTGTCCCTCCTCGACGTGCTGGTGGACGGGCCGTTCGTTCAGGAGAAGAAGAATCTGGCCCTGCGCTTCCGGGGCAGCGAGAACCAGCGGCTCATCGACCTGAACGCCACCCGGGCGGCAGGGGAGTTAGTGCTGCTGCCCGACAGGAAACGGTAGGAGAGGGGAGGAAAGCGGCCATGGCAAGCATTGCCCTTGTGACCGGCGCGGACGGCGGCTTTGGTAGGGAATTTGTCAAGCTGCTGCGCCAAGAGCCGGAGCTTACGGAGATCTGGTGCGTGGCCCGCAGCGAGAGCAAGCTGGCCGCGCTGAGGGCCGAGCTGGGGGAAAAGATCGTCCCCCTTCCTCTGGATCTGACCCAGAGGGAGAGCCTGAACGTGCTGGCCGAGCGGCTGGACAGGGAGGGGGCGGACGTCCGCTTTTTGGTCAACAACGCGGGGTTTGACAAATTCGGCCCGTACGACGCGGTGGACGTGGACACCTCCCTGAACATGATCGATTTGAACGTCTCCGCCGTGGTGGCGTTGGGGCTGATTGTCATCCCCCACATGGGGACGGGAGGCCGTATCCTCAATGTGGCTTCGCAGGCGTCCTTTTTCCCGCTGCCCTACATGGATCTCTACGCCGCCACCAAGGTCTTTGTCCGTCACTATACCCGCGCCCTCAACGTAGAGCTGAAGGACAAGGGTATTTCCGCCACCGCCGTCTGCCCCGGCTGGATGAAAACGGGGCTGTTTGACCGTGCCCAGACCGGCGCGGAAAAGACCGTCCGCAGCTTTGCGGGCCTGACCACCCCGGACAAGGTGGCGGCAAAGGCCCTGCGGGACGCGAAGCGGGGGAAAGATATGTCCACCTACGGGTGGTTTGTCAAGGTCACCCATTTGGCGTCCAAGCTCTGCCCCCAGCGCTTGTCCATGAAGGTGTGGACACTTTCCCAAGGCATCCGTTAAAAACAGCGGCCCAAGGCCGCTGTTTTTGTTGACATTTTCCCCCTGCCGCCGTACAATAAAGATGACTTTGTGAAAAAGGAGACGATCTTCCATGGCGAACTGGATGGAACTCTACCGCAGCAAGCTCACCACCGCCGAGCAGGCGGCAAGCGTGGTGGAGAGCGGCGACTGGATCGACTACGGTTGGTGCGTCAACACCCCCCGGGCCATCGACGCCGCCTTGGCCAAGCGTTACGAGACGTTGGAGGACGTGAAGGTGCGCGGCGGCATCCTCTTTGAAAAGCCCGCCGTGATGCAGGTGCCCGACACGGAGCGGCACTTTATCTGGAACTCTTGGCATATGTCGGGGGTGGAGCGGAAGATGATCGCCGACGGCGCGACCTACTTCAACCCCATGCGCTACTCTGAGCTGCCCCGGTTCTACCGGGAGAACGTCGCGCCCATCAAGGCCGCGTTCTTTCAGGTCTCCCCCATGGACGCCCACGGGTACTTTACCTTCGGGCCGAGCGCGTCCCATCTGGCGGCGGTGTGCGCCCGGAGCGAGTACATCTTTGTGGAGGTCAACCCCAAAATGCCCCGGTGTCTCGGCGGGGTGGACAACGCCATCCATGTGAGCCAAGTCAGCGGCATTGTGGAGAACGAAGCCGCTATGTGGGAGCTGGGCGGCGGCGGAGAGCCCACCGAGGTGGATAAGGCGGTGGCCAATCTCATCGTTAACGAGATCCCCAACGGCGCGTGCCTCCAGCTTGGCATCGGCGGGATGCCCAACGCCGTGGGCGCGATGATCGCCCAGTCCGATCTGAAGGATCTGGGGGTACATACCGAGATGTATGTGGACGCCTTTGTGGACATCGCCGCGGCGGGGAAGATCACCGGGCGGAACAAGGCGCTGGACACCGGGCGGCAGGTCTACGCCTTCGGCGCGGGTACGCAAAAGCTCTACGATTATCTGGACGACAACCCCCAGTGTATGTCCGCCCCCGTGGACTACACCAACGACGTGCGGGTGGTGGCCCAGCTGGACAATTTTATCTCTATCAACAACGTCATCGAGCTGGACATCTTCGGTCAGGTGGGGGCGGAGACCGCCGGCACGCGGCAGATCTCCGGCGCGGGCGGCCAATTGGACTTCGTCATGGGCGCGTACCTCTCCAAGGGGGGCAAGAGCTTTTTGTGCTGCTCCTCCGCCATGAAGGGGAAGGACGGCAAGCTGATCTCCCGCATCCGCCCCATGCTCACCGAGGGGGGCATTGTCACCGACACCCGGGCCAACGTCCAGTATCTGGTCACCGAGTACGGCATGGTGAACCTGAAAGGAACGTCCACTTGGCAACGGGCGGAGCGGATCATCTCCATCGCCCACCCCGACTTCCGCGACGAGTTGATCAAGGAAGCCGAGGCCCTCAAGATCTGGAGAAGGAGCAATCAGTAAGAACGTGCGGTTTTTGGAAATGAAGAGGCTGCGTCGCTTGGCGACGCAGCCTCTGTGCATATGTATTCATTTGATGGCGTTAGCCCAGCGCTGCCAGCGCCGCGCCGGTGAGGTTGGGGTTCTCTCCCTGAACAAACTTGCTGTAAAGGCCCATGCCTTGTGCGACGAGGGTCTCCATATCCTCCAGCAGGTACTTATGGAGGAGGGGGCATTTGTAGAAGGTCGTTCCCTCGGCGGCGATGGCCACGGGATTGGCCGGGTCTCTGGCGTCGCCGCAGGCGTCCAGCACGGCGGCCAGCGTGGCCGCGGTCAGCATGGCCGCCCGGCGGAAGAAGCCGTCCAGAATGTCCAGCGTGACCGCCTTGTCCTCTGCGTTCAGGAAGGCAAGGGGATTGTCGGCGCCGCCGTTCAGGAAGTCGGAGATGTCCTTGGCGGAGAGAGCGGGGAGGGCGGTGAGACCCTCCGTTCCCGCAGGGGAGAACAGCCCCTCAATGGCGGCCGAGCGCAGGTAGGCCAGAGCCATAGGGCCTTGGTATGCCCCCGAAATGAGCTTTTCCAGCACCTGAGTGCCCGGATCGGCCAAGGTGGCGTCAAAGGCAAGGTCGACGGCGGAGCGCTCCAGCGCGTCGAACCCGCCCGACTCCAAATTCACCACCATCGTGCCGCCCTTTTCCCGCTGGACAGCGGGGAGCTTGCCGATGCTGTCTACGGGGAAGGAGGCGCAGATGTTCGTGCCCGTGCCAAGGATGAAGCCCATGGAACGCGCGTCCCCAAGGTTTTGGCTGATCGCTCCCAGCATGGCGGCCACGGTGTCGTTGATGACCGCCACCTTGTGGTCGTGGCGTTTGCCCAGCTTTTCCAAGGCGGCGCGCAGGCCCACGCCCAAAATACTGCCCTCTGCGCCGCTGATGTTGACCTCCTTGTCGAAATGGAGGATCAGTCCGTCCAGATCGGGGAGGATCTGGCAGGGGAAGGAGAAGCAGAACCCGATGCGGCCCGACCGGTCGGCGATGGGGGCCACCAGCTCGGCCAGACGGTCATAGAATTCCCCGATGGTCAGCGCGCCCTGCGTGCCCAGCATGGGCAC
>CARXAY010000044.1 GCA_949093475.1 uncultured Oscillospiraceae bacterium | reverse complement strand
TTGTTGTACCCTTCAAAGCTCATATATCCTTAAAAAGAAAGTTGACAGACTTCAATGAAGTCTGTCAACTTATCTTGGATAGCGTGGTCACTTTGGATGCCACCGCATGGATTGTCATTAGCCGCGTCATGGACCTCATGTGCATCATACAACCGCTAATTGATCAAAGCAATCAAAGACCCGCAGTTTCTTTCCCAGTTGAAGGAATTGGCGGAGCTGTTGTTTGACCCCGCGCTCCATGACCGGGAATTTGCCTCCTTTTCCGTAAATCTCAACGATACCTTCCGGTGACCATTAAACAAGCGAAGAGAATTCTAAGTCAAATAGAGCAAGTGTATATAATCTGGCTTCTTCCTCTTGCATTTCTTTGTCGATTCTTATAAAATGATGCCTCCCAACAAAAAGGAGGCATCTGGATGAAAACAGCAAGCTATCACTTCAAATGGTTCGAAAAAGAGGACGGACGAAAACGTTTGCGAGCATCTATCGGAGAAGATGGGAAGCTGCGGATCGGCAGGACATTGCGGGCAAAACTGCCGCAATACATCCGTATCGGGTTCGATGAAAACAACCTGACTTTAGCGATCGCTGATGGGCACGGAATCGGCATTCATTGCCCGGCTTGCGGAGTCATCTCCGCACAGGCGTTGTCCGCTCGGATCAGCGCCATAGGCTTTCGCCTGCCTGTGGCCTTTGAACTGGCACGAAATGAACAAACGGGATATTTGGTGGGCAAGATTGTTCCCCATCATCATACAAATAAAGCCGGGCAGCGGCAGTTCGACGCAGAGGAACTTTTGGCTTGGGGAAAGCCTATTGTGTCAGATGCTGTCCGCCAAATGGCAAAGAGCACGCCTTTGGCGGATCGCCGGTCGATTGCCAAAGAGGCTCTGCTTACTGCAGCGCAAAACTATCATCCTCGCTGTGGAAACCTCGCTGCGTATTTGGCGCAAAGCGTTCGGTCTGCGCTGTGGGCAGAGAACCGACGCTATGGGGAAACCTTTGCTTGCCAATCCTTGGATCAACCGCTGAGGCGTGACGCTGAGGAGGACGATACACTTTATGATATGATTTCCGATGGGGAAGGTTGGGCGGAGAGTTTGGAGATGCGTCTGGACACGGAACGATTTTGCGGGCAACTATCCTCACAGGAACGGGATATGGTTCGTATGCTTCAGGAAGGATTTCAAATGACTGAGATCGAGGACGTGCTGGGAATCAGTGAACAAGATCTGCGGCACATGGCTTGTGAGATCGCCCGAAAAAAGCGCAAGTTTGACGCAGACACATAAGATGTCAGGTTTCCAATGATCCCATTTCAGCTAAATTGTCAAAAATTATATACTATTTGACCATCTAACTAAAAGACTTCTAACGGTTAAGAGTACATCCTCGAAGTCGATATCCCTCGCGTACCCAAACTGCCCTTGATACTTTTTCCACATAGCCCGCAGTTCGGGGCTTTCGCTGATGTTTCGCAAAATCCTGTCTATATCCGCGATCTGCTCTGTCGTTCCGCGATGCTCCGCCGTGGCCTTTAACGCCTCTTTGAATACCGCTGGGTTGTATTTCTGCGTAGTCGCCAAGATGTATGTATCATAGAAGTCTCTCGGCCGGGTATTGAATACGCCGCGGCGAAGGATGGTCTCCACCTTTTCCGCCAGAACCGTCTCAATGTTATAAGCCCACAGCTCAAAGGACTTACGTTCGTCAAAAATCTCAGAGAAGGTAAATCTTATGGCGTTGGGGGTTATCACGTCTCCGGTAGAAATATCGATGGTCAGTGGCACTAAGATTGTTTCAAACCGGGCGTAGAGTGAAACCCGGTAGCCGCCATAGATATCATCCTCCCGAATCGGACTGATTGTCCCCATGTCAAAGGTCACATCGTCATTCCCGGGAACAGCGCAAATGCTCTCCAACGCAGTTTGAATAGCATCCGGGGTCAACGGCAGATTTTTCAGTGTGGCATCCAAGTCCATCGTCGCTCGGTTGTCCAGACCGACAATGGCCGCCACCAGCATACCGCCCTTTAGAACAAACTTGTCCTTGTACTCGGACGCAGCCAGACGCACCAAAAGCCGCTCAAACATATAATTCTGCAAGATCACTTGCGCCGGCAACCCTTTTTCTTTGGCTAAATTTCGGAGCTTGGCTTTCAAACTCATGGCGTTATTCATAGCAGCACCTCCAGATATTTTCGGACAACACCTGCAATGCGCATCTGCTTGGCGTAACTGTCCAGGCGGTTCAAATTCTTTTTGGGGCTGGCGGCATAGGCCTTCAGGGCTGCCAAAAAGGTCTCTGTTCCGATTTTATTACGGCTACGCACAATGTCGCAGACCGTTCGCTCCAGATTATAGGCGCTCACTTGGTTGCCCATAGGCGTCGCAAGGAGTGTCCTTCCCAATTTAAACAGTTCCGGCTTGATATAATAGACCTTGCATTCCTCCAAAATGGCCTTGGACGGAACGCGGTTCGAGGGTACCGTCACCGTATGCTCAAAGGGCACCCGGTCAGAAATGCCGTGCAGAAAAAGAGCCGTCTCATGGGAAAAAATCAGATTTGTGGAGCGTTTTTCGATGGAGAGCAAGTCATCCTGCATATTGTCAGAAAAAATGTACTGGCCACGGGCGATGCGCTGGATCACCCCATCAGCGCATAACTTTGCCAACACCTGCCGGGAGACACCCTGTTTAGCCGCCGCCTGATTGCTGATGATCCCGCCATTTTCCATGGCAAGCAAGCGTAATTTCTCCATGCGATCCATGCCACACCTCCCTTTGACATTTATATAGAGATTGTACTTTATATTTTGACGTTTGTCAAATGCGCACCGCAATTTCACATTCTTTATTATCTTAATTTGTGCCTTTTAGTGTGCCCTTTGTGCTTCTTTGGCCTTTTACCCTACTAAAGCAACACACTTAATCCTTGCGGGGTAGGAAAGAAAGCAACACTTAACAATTTTAAATCTCAAGTTGGGTGGAAGCAAAAACTCATATTCCCTTAAATGATCCCGTTCATCATTAAGGGACACATATGCACCATGCGTCCCTTTTGGCAAATAGAGTTTTAGCATGCAATTGCAATGATGATCTTTTCCAAACGGCACGAGCTGTTTCCAAAGTAACGTCGTGCTCAGGAACGCTTTATCTGAAAACGTCACGCCAGAGCGAAGCAGCAACGTTCCGCAAAGGTTTCTCATGACTTTTAAATGTGTAAATCGGTAAACTATAATGTCCTCCGGTGTTTTGTTCTGATTAAGCACATCGGCAATTCTGGGAATCATCTCATCAATGTCTAACTCCTGCAACTCCCACAAGGCTTGCAGTACATCTAACGTGTTGCGGCCAAGGCGGCTGATCGATTTGGTAAGGATCAGGTCGATCTTTCTCTTCCTACACAGTTGCATCATGGCTTGAAACTTTGGCCGTTTTTCGATGTTCAGACCAGAAATTTGCTCACAAAACGCCCCTGCATTGACCCAATTCGGATTTGTAGCGATCAGCTGAGCGTAATACTGCTCTTGCAATTCGATGCTGGTGGCTTGCTCCTCTGTGGCTGTACTGACCCGGCAATAGGCAGCGACCCGCAACAGGTCTTTCCCCTCAGTACAGTCCGGAGCTATCACTGGCGTCACCCTTTCAGATGCTTTTCTCTATTCTACCAGAAAGTGACTCCTTCGGCAAATCTGATTTCTTGATTTTTGCTCCGCTGTTGCTTTTGCCTTTGTATCGCCGCAAACAGTTCATCAGCGATAATGGCCTCATGGTTATCGGCATAAAGATACCGATTCATGAAGCCGTCATTCTCAATTTGGGTTACGCCAATACGAACGGTCTTTTGAAAAAGCACCCGGCCGGTATGTTTTTCGTTGGATAGCAGCTTGCTAATGGCCTCTCGCTCCATTTGGGTTTACCACTTGGGGACAACACGCCTTTGCTTTCCAAGGCATCGGCGATCTGTCCCAGACTGTCTCCAGCATGGTATCGCTCAAATATCCAACGAACGATCTTTGCTTCTGCAGGGTTGACCACCAACAAACCATCCGGCGTCACATCATAGCCATAGCACTTCCTTCTTGCCATTTTTGAAGTGCCATCCTGAAAGCCCTTCTAAAGTCCTTTCCTGATGGCATTGCTCTTTTCAATTCTGTTCATGTCTGATCCTCCTATTGCAGTATCATTTGGTTGGATTCCCGGCAGCCAGCCGGGGTTTCGTCCGTCACGAATAAATAAGGGAACAACGGCTTCCCGCTGTTCCCTTCAAAGCTCATATCTTTAAAAAGAAAGTTGACAGACTTCTTTTGGAAGTCTGTCAACTTATCTTGGCGCAGAAGGAGAGATTTGAACTCTCGCGCGGGGATTACCCGCCTACTCCCTTAGCAGGGGAGCCCCTTCGGCCTCTTGGGTACTTCTGCAAGCCGAATAAAACAGATGGCGGAGAGGGTGGGATTCGAACCCACGGCTCTTTCGAGTCACTGGTTTTCAAGACCAGCTCCTTAAACCACTCGGACACCTCTCCAAGTTGGCCGCCCAGATACAGCAAGTATTTTAGCATAACTTCCTTGGGCTGTCAAGGTGGACTTTTTGCCAGCACCCTTGCCATATCGTCGGGCAATTCCTGAACAAAGGTCAGGAGTTCGCCGGAGATGGGATGGCGGAAGGAGAGCTTGTGGGAGTGAAGGGCGGGGCGGGAAATGCGTTCGTCCTCCGCGCCGTAGAGGAAATCCCCGAAAATGGGGCAGCCGATGTGGGCCAGATGCACCCGGATCTGGTGGGTGCGCCCGGTGTCCAGCCGCAGGGCCACCAGAGCCGGCGCGCCGGGGCGGAGGGTCTGGTAATGGGTGACCGCCCGCAGGCCGTCGGGGTCTACCCGGTGGGCGATGGGGGAATCGGGCGCGTGGGCGATGGGCGCGTCGATGACCCCGTCAAGGGGGTCGGGCGCGCCCACGGTGAGGGCCAGATACTCCCGGCAAAAATCCTCGGTGTGGAGCTGGTTTTTCAGCGCGGTCTGGGCGCTGGGGTGCTTGGCCGCCACCAGCAGGCCGGTGGTGCCCCGATCCAGACGGTGAACCGGGTGAAAGAGAGCGCCGGACTGCCCCGTGGCCTCATAGTGCCAGAGCAGGAAGTTGCCCAAGGTGTCGGTCTGCTCGGGGACGACCGGGTGAACCAGCACGCCGGCCTGTTTGTTCAGCACCACAAGGTGGTCGTCCTCAAAGACGATGTCCAGTGGGCCGGGGGCGGGGAGGATGCCGCTTTTGCGCTGGGGATCGTCCACCGCCACATCCAGAATTTGCCCTGCGGCCACCAAGACGTTGGGGTAGGTTTTTTGCCCGTCCAGCAAAATGCCGTCGGGAAGCCATTTGACCCGCCGGATCACCGAACCGGTCAGTCCCAGAGCGCGGCGAAGGACGGTATCCACCCGGATACCGTCCTCCTCTGGTGTAACGATGTGGGTCAACCGGCGGCTCACGGGGCTTTTTGCAGCAAAACGGCCCGGTGGGACGGAATGGTGGCGTTTTGCGGGAAGCGTTCCCCGGTGAGGGCGTCCACGGCGGGGAAGGGAAGCTGCAAATGAGCGCCCCGGTCTCCCCGGTTGGCGGCGGCGATGACCGTTTCGCCGTCCAGCGTGCGGGAAAAGGCCAACAGACCCTGCTCGGCGGCAAGATAGGAGATCTCCCCCCGGCGCAGGGCGGGGATGGTCTTGCGGAGGCGGCCCAGACGGGAGACGAAGGCCAGCAGCTCCTCATTCTCGCCGCCCCAAGGGAAGGTCTTGCGGTTGAAGGGGTCTTCAAAGCCGGTGACGCCGGCCTCGTCCCCGTAATACACCGTGGGCGCGCCGGGGAAGGCGAAGAGGAGGGTGAAGCCCATCTTCAGCCGCCAAAGCCCCCGGAGGTATTCCTCCTCGGTCATCTCGTACGCCGCCCGCTGCTCCCGGCTCCAGTCTCCCCGGGGGGCGCTGCCTGTGCCCAAAAAGGTGAGGATCCGCAGGGTGTCGTGAGTGCCAAGAGCGTTCATGGCGTTGTGGAAGGCGAAGGGGGGGTAGTGTTCCCGCAGAGTCTCCATGTCCAGCATGAATTGCCGGGCGTTGCCCCCCAGCAGGTAGGAGATCAGGGCGTTGCGCAGGGGGTAGTTCATCAGCCCGTCGCAGTGTCCGCCCCAGATGTGCTTGCGGCGCACGTCATAGGCCATTTTGGTCGAGCCGTCCTCCCACACCTCGCCGATGATGAGACCGTCCTTTTTCTCGGCCCGGGCGGCTTGGTGGAGGGCGTGGACCATCTCGTCGGGCAGCTCGTCGGCCACGTCCAGCCGCCAGCCGTCCGCCCCCGCCCGGAGCCAAGAGCGGATGACCCCGTCCTCGCCGCACAGGAAGTGCAAAAAGTCGGGGTTTTGTTTGTTAAAGTCGGGGAGGGTCTTGCAGCCCCACCATGATTTATATTGGTCGGGCCAGCGCTCCCACAAGAACCAGTCGTGATAGGGGGAGTTCTCGTCCCGGGCCGCGCCGCCGTCGCCGTAGATCCCGGTGGCGTTGAAATATTTGCTGGCCCAGCCCACATGGTTGAACACCCCGTCCAGAATGATGCGGATGCCCTTGGCGTGGGCCTTTCGGCACAGACGCGCAAAATCCTCCTGCGTGCCCAGCATGGGGTCGATCTTTTCGTAGTCCGCCGTGCCGTAGCGGTGGTTTTCCAGCGCCTCGAAAATGGGACAAAAGTAGATGGTCTCCACCCCCAGCTCCGCCAGATAGCTGAGCTTGCTCTCCACCCCGGCCAAAGAGGGTGGTCGGCCCAGTTTTCGTGTACCCAGCGGTTTCCGGGGCCGGTATCCTGCGGGATGGACAGGCGGCAGAACCGGTCGGGGAAGATCTGATAGCACATCCCCTCGCCAAACCATGTGGGTACGGTCTCAGAACCGTCGTAGACGGTGAGCTGGTATTCCTCGGATATTTTCAGGTAAGGATAGGCGGAAAAATCCAGCCGGAAGGAGTACCAGATCAATCCCTGATAGTCCTCCGGGACGGTCAATTCAACGGAAAAGGTATCCACGCCCAAGGCGGTGTCCTGCCAGACGAGCGGGTAGGTCTCCGTCTTGTTCTCCCACTGCTCAAAGCGGAGGGTGACGCTGGCCTGAACGAAGCCCAGCGCGCGGGGCGGGTACACCGACAGCTTGACGCACTCCCCGGCGGCCACTGCGCCAAACGGGGATTTGCATTTGCTGTCCCAAGGGTGGAACAGACTCGGATCAAACGCTTCTCTCTTCTCTTCCATGGGTTCACCTCGTCAATATGATTGCCGCGTCACCGAAGGAGGGTGTTTTCCTCGGTGGCGGTGGTAAAACTGTTCTGGGCGTTGAAATAATAGTCCAGAATATCGGCGGCAAGACCCGCCAGACCAGAGCCTGAGCCGCCCTTCTGGGCCACGATGGCAAGGGCGACCTGCGGGTCGTCGGCGGGGGCAAAGCAGATGAAAGTGGCGTTGGAGGTATTCTGCCCCGCCACCTGTACCGAGCCGGTCTTGGCGGCGACGGTGAAGTCCAGACCACGGAAATAGCCCCGCAGAGAGCCGGTGGTGGTCAAGTCGATCATCCCCTTGTGGATGGCGGCGAGGTTTTCCGGGTCAATGTCCAGCTCGTCTAAAACCTTGGGCTGGTAGGCCTCGATGGTCTCGGCGTAGTCGTTGGACTTGATGCTTTTCAGAAGATGGGCGGCATAGTGCGTGCCGCCGTTGGCCAGCGTGGCGGTATAATTCGCCATCTGGAGGGGGGTGAACTGGTTGTTCTCCTGCCCGATGGCGGCGGACATGACGTTGCCCTCATACCAAGTCTGGCCCAGAGAGGTGGTATAGTCCGGCCCGGCGACCACCCCTACCTTTTCGGGCAGCTCAATGCCTGTGGGCTGGCCCAAGCCGAACTTGGCGGCATAGTCGTCGATGGTGCGAATGCCGGTGAGGCGGCCCACCTCATAGAAAAACACGTTGCAGGAGACCTCAATTGCCTTGGAGACGTTCACATAGCCGTGGGTGGCCCGGGACTGCCGCCACAGCCAGCAGGCGGGCTGGGGGGAGGAGTAGTACCGGTAGACGCCGGTGTCCTGTATTTTCGTTTTCGGGGTGATGATCCCTTCCTCCAAAGCGGCGGTGGCCACCATGGGCTTAAAGGTAGAACCGGGGGCAAACAGGCCGTGGGTCACCCGGTTGAGGAAGGGATTGAGGGGGTCTTCCTTGGCGGCGTTGTAAAGCTCGGCGTCCTTATAGATCGTGGTCAGGTCATAGGTGGGATAGGAGGCCATAGCCAGCACATCGCCGGAGTTCACGTCGATCATCACCGCCGCGCCGCCGCCTGCGCCCTCGTCGGTGAGAGTGGGCAGCTTGGCCGCCAGCGTGTCCTCCACCTTCTGCTGAAGGGGCAGGTTCTTCCTTCCAGCTGTGGGAGACGATCTTGCCCTTGGCGTTGCGCTCCACAAGCTGCTTGCCCGCCTGCCCCCGGAGGAGGGACTCAAAGGCCCGTTCTGCGCCGTCCTTGCCCACGGTCTCGTTCATGGCGTAGCCCTGCTCCTTGTAGATCTTCCACTCATCGTTGTCCATCGGGCCTACCCGGCCCAGCAGGTGGGCGGCGTAGGTGGTGGCGTATTTCCGGGTGGTGACGGGGGAGACGACCACCCCGGCCAGAGACCGCTCCCGCACGGCGGAGATGAAGTCCATATCCACGCCGGTGGCAAAGACATACCCCGACCAGATGATCTCCTTGGCGCGCAGGGACAGCTCATAGCGCACCCCCACCAGCAGCCGGGCGTCGGCATCGGAGACGGCCTCGTCCACGGCGTAGAACTCCCGCAGCTCGGCCAGCAGCTCCGCCCCGCCGGTGCTTTTCCAGCCCAGCTCCTTGGAGAGCTTGACGTAGTTCTTGCGGCTGCTCTCGGA
>CARXAY010000043.1:2675-9015 GCA_949093475.1 uncultured Oscillospiraceae bacterium | reverse complement strand
GATGGTGGCCTTCGTTGTGAAAGGCAGCGTACCAGCGGAATTGGCTCAGCGGGATCTTCATGGCCTCGGCCAACTTGGGCGCCGATGCGGAGAGTAACTCCCTCCATCGTTTGGCGTTATCATAACCCAGCCGCTGGGCATCCTCCCTCCGCAGAGAGAGGATTGGCAACCATACTGTGCCAGGGTGACTGGCTACCTCCGAGGCAATCCGGCTCAGCACCAGCTCGTCATCCTCTCCAGTGAAGAGGCCGTGGGAGCCCAGCCGCTCCGCGTGAGGACGCTGGGCGATGTACTGGAGGTAGTTCTCCTTCTTGGCTACCTGATTCAGATTGTCCTCGATGGCGCGGCTGATAAATTCGGAGGCGTTTCCACGGGTGGGCGCCACCAGGTAGTCCTCGTACTCGAAGAGACCTTTGCTCAGCGGGAATTCCCGGACGAGCTGCTTGACCATCGCCACCTGTTTCGGTGTAGCGGGTTTACTGGCTTGGCTGCCGCTGACCTTCTCCACACCCTTGCGGGTGGCGATGTAGCCAACGTAGTTTTCCAGGTGGGCGGAGGAGTTCGTCCCGCTCTTTATGTGAGGGCACTTGAAAGCCAGACGGGGCATGGAGCGTCACCGCCTCTCGTCAGACCTGGCCGCCGCTCTGACGCTCCTGGGCGGCCTTGTAGGAGATACTTCCATTGGTGGCCTTCACATTTCGGACGCACTGGGCGCGGAGCTTTTCCAAAGTTTCAGCAGGGACGTCCATCTGTACCGCCATCAGGTTCATCATCATGTCCATCTCCACCGCCAGCTTGAACAGCAGACGAGCCGTGCGGCTCTCGCTGCTCTGGATGCTACCTTGGAGAGCAGTCACCAGAGCGGCGGGGAGGAACTCAACGGCCTCCTCTCCAGAAATGTACCCGGCGTAGAACCGAATTGCCTTTTCGATGAACTCGTTTTGTGTCTGGCAGTTGTCTCTTGGACACATCTCTTTGACGAGCTGCTGGGTCTCAGGGGCCATCCGCAGCGCAAACTTGACTTTTTCACGGGGCATTTCTTGATATCATCCTTTCCTGGAATTCGGGGCGAAACAGGGCCAATATCCCTATTCAGATTCCGCTCAAACCTTGCAACGGTGGGGTTTTCTCTGCTTTAGACCCCCGCTTTGACCCCACCCTCTCATTTTTGACCCCAATAGGCAAAGCCTGAAAGCCCTTGACCTGCCCGCATTGCGGGCAGGTGTGACCGGGCGGAGGGGCGCTTGCGACCCCCGCCCTTTATCCTGCACTCTCCCCGGAGGGAAAAAGAGAGTCGCACCCAGAGGTGCGACTCTCTTGCTCAGTCTATGCGGTTGAATATCGTACTCTCGACGGCGGTGACCTCCTGGATGGGGATCTGGGCACCGTCCTCCATGGTGAGGATGCGCTGGAGTTCATCCGCTTTTTTCACCCGGCTCGTGGTGGTGACGTAGCTACCGCCACTCTTTTTGGCGTCCGGCTGGAACCAGGTCACCGTCACCTCGGCGTCCAACTCCATCGCCAGACGTAGCCGGGCATCCAGCTCGGCCACCTCATCCTCGGTCAGCACAGGCCGCTTCTCGGTGAGCCGAGCTGTTTCTTTGACCACCGCCTCATATCCGGTGAGAGCGGCGAAGGGAGAAAACTGCGCCGCCCGATCCTGCCTGGACATTCGGCGGTGAGTCTTTGAGGTGGGGTGAGGCAGGTGGAGGATATCATCGTAGTTGCTCATGCCCGGTGACCTCCGATCTGACCGTTGCGGTCCTTGGCGGTGGCGCCGTCTACCAGATTGGCGCCCTTGAGGATGGCGTTCTTGCCGAACTTCCGTTTGATGCCCAGCACCGCCTCCTGCTGCTTTCGTTCCCGCTCCAGCTCGGCGGCCTCCACCTCACGCCGCTTTTCCTCGGCGGCCTGGTCGGTGAAGAGGTCGAGCTGCTCCACCACCTCTGCCTGGGTGAGTGAGGACTCCGGCACCACATGAGCGGCCACCAGATAGACCCGCCGCGCTAGGAGGTCAGGGTCAACAATCCGGGTAAACAGCTTCATCACCGCCTGAGTGATGAGCTTGGTGGAGGAGGTATAGCTGTCCAGGTTCTGGGTCCCGTGAGCGTGCTTTGGAATTGCGCGGCCATACCGGTCCGTGGTGACAGGGCCGTGGTAGGCTTTCCCCTTGGTCGGATTCTTGAGGTTTTCCATGTCATAGCCCACGGTGAGGACGAGCTGGTTTGTCACCAGCCCCTTGTCTACCAAGTCCAGAGAGAGTTGGTCGGCCATCTCCCACACCACCAGCTTGGTCTTGTCATAGGGGTAGGGGCAGTGGAGGACTTGGCCGGAGCCAATGGAGTTGGACTGGGGCTTGTATGCCTTGATGTCCGCGATGGTGGTCGGCTCCCAGCCCCAGGCGTGGTCAATGAGCAGCTCGGCGTTGACACCGAAGAGCTGGTAGAGCAGTTCCTCCCGCTCCAGCGAACACCGGGCCACGTCGCCCATGGTGTAGAGGCCGTACTCCTCCAGCTTCTTGGCGTAGCCACGGCCTACCCGCCAGAAGTCGGTGAGGGGTCGGTGGTCCCAGAGGAAGAGACGGTAGCTCATCTCGTCCAGCTCAGCGATCCGCACGCCATTGGAGTCCGGTTGGATATGCTTGGCCATGATGTCCATGGCCACCTTGCAGAGATAGAGGTTGGGGCCGATCCCCGCCGTAGCGGTGATGCCGGTAGTGGCTAACACATCCAGGATGACCGTCATGGCGAACTCCCGCGGGGTCTGGCCTGCGGTGGTAAGGTAGTTGGTCACGTCCATCATGACCTCATCGATGGAGTAGACGTGGATATCCTCCGGGGCAACATACTTGAGGTACACCTGATAGATCCGGGCACTCCACTCCATGTACTTGGCCATCTGGGGTGGCGCCACGATATAGTCCAGCCCCACCTCCGGGTGGGCTTTTACCTCCGGATCATGGCTGGAGGCTCTGGCGAGCTTGCGGCCTGGAGCCTTCCGCTGCCGCTGGGCGTTGACCTCCTTAACCTTCTGCACCACTTCGAACAGCCGGGGCCTGCCAGGGATGCCGTAGGCTTTGAGGCTGGGCGACACAGCGAGGCAGATGGTTTTCTCTGTCCGGCTTTTGTCCGCCACGACCAGATTGGTGGTCATGGGATCCAGCCCACGCTCGGCGCATTCCACGGAGGCGTAGAACGATTTTAGGTCAATGGCGATATAGGTGCGCTCCTTCACGTCCCACACCTCCTTTTCTCTGGGATAGGATACCCCCATTGTAGCAGACCAAGAAAGGAAATGCAACAGTTGTTCGATGGTATTTTCTACATCTGGAAAGTGGGGCCGGTCTGCTGGGGAGATTCCTGGGGCGCAGGGCTTTGCTCCTCGGCCAGATACTGCTCCCTGGCCACTTCCAACGTAATGCCCTTCTGCTCCATGCAGTAGCTGTCCATCTTAACACGGATGGCCTCCTGTTCCTCCGGGGAGAGGCGGTACTCACAATCCAGCTCGGCACCGCCACCTCTGACCAGATAGACCTCCAGTGTGTCGCAGACGCGGCCTTGCTCCATATCATAGTTGGCGTAGAGGTTCAGGTAATCGTCGTTGGCCTCCGTTTCCACGTTCAGCCCAAACACCTGGTCAGGGTTAAAGTAGAGCGGGATATAAAAGTTGAGCAAATGGTCAACCTGGCTGACTTCCTCCTCAAAGCAGATGAGCTCGGTGGGAAGAGCTTCGTCCGCTCGAATGGAAATTGGGCGGACATCATGGGGCATTTCCTTTTCTGCCAGCCGCTGGTTGAAGCGGCTGCGTTTGGCGATCCAGTCATCCGACTCCCGCTTGGTGGCAAAGTAGACCGCCGTACTGACGTCCTTGATCTGATAGCCCTGCCAGCCTTTGTCGCAGTCCAGAGAAAAGACCTCCCCGGCGTCCAGGTCGATGTCGTAGATTCCTACGACCCTGGGGGAGCCACGGAGCAGTTCGGCGGTGTACCGCTCCATCTCCTCCTGGGGAATGAGAGCGGCGTCCCCATAGAATTGGGAGGGGTCGTCCAGCTCACCCCGGAGGTAACGGCGCAGCCGTTGACCAATCTGGAACATATTTTCCCCACGCTCCAAGAGGCAGTACCTGGACTCACCATTCTCGGTGATGCGGGTGATAGAAAAGCGGCGACTGGCCTCGGCCTCCTGTGCCCGTTTCTGTTCCTCCTGGTGGATTTCCTGGGCAAGCTGCTCCCGCTGGTCCTTGGGGAGTCCATTGATGAGAGTATCCATCTGTCCGATCATAAGGGACTCCATGGTTAGGCCGGTGTGGGCTTCCAACGTGGCGCACCAGCGCTCGTCCAGATATACGGTAATGTCACGGCTGTTCATGAGGAGCAGCCTCCTTTCCCGGTTCAGATTTGGCTTTTGGGGTGGGCTTCGGCTTGGGAGAGGGCACGGGACGCTTGGGCTTGACGCCAGCCTTGGCATCCACAAACTCCCGCACCGCCTCCGGCACCACCTCCTCGTAGAGCTTCTTCAGGGTTTCCTCCATCTTCTTCTGAATGCTGGAGCCATCCTTCTTGAGAAAAACCTCCATGGCCTCCAGCTTGTCCTCCTCGAAGGAGAACGTCAGGGGTACTTTGTTCATCTTCTGTCCTCCTAATCGTAGCTGATATATGGCACCACCAGCCAGTGGGTCCAGCCCCGGCCAGCCAGTTGGGTCTTGATCACGCCAATCTTGGTGCCGCTGGCTTCGATCACCTCTCCGCCGCCGATGTAGACTCCGATGTGGCCGGCCATCCAGACGGGGAGGCCGGGGGTATCGGGGATGGTGGAGATCGGGCCGCTGACGGTAGCATTGTGGAACATGGTGTTGGCACCGATGTCGGGCATCCCGTTGGTGCCGTACTTGATGGTCAGGCTTTCCGGGTCGAGCCAACCATAGCCCTTGATGAGTCCCACGCAGTCAGTGGTCCGCCCGTCCAGCCAGTTGGCCCGGATGAAATCCTCAAACTTGCCCACGCCGTCTGGGTACTGCTGGAGCTTGCTATCCAGCAGGGACTCGGTGAGGACGTGTCCATAGGTCCCCCAGACATAGCCCCAGCCGGATTCCCAGGCATGGTTGGCGTAGGCTACCAGGTCGTGGGCGTTCTTTGTACCGGGATCGGTGAAGGTGGACACGTCCAGCTCCACGCTGGGATCGCTGCCCCGGAGGAAGCTGCCCTCATAGTCCTCGCCACCTTTCCCGGCAATCTTGGTGTAGACGTCTTGGACGTACAGCTTCTCCTCTGAGGTGATGTCCTGTCCCAGAGCGGCACTGAGGCTGGAATAAGCGGAGGACAAGGATCTGGGGACGGTCACCGTGTAGGTTTCCGTTGACGATACCACCTCGCCGCCCTCGTTGGCCGCATATACGGTCCTTGTCCGCTGCTCGGTGGTGTAAAAATAGTTGACGAAGGCTTCGGGGGACATCTGCCCCTCAGAGCAGAGGACAAGGTATGCGGCCTTGACCTGGATGGGGTCAAGACCGCTCGCTTCAGCCGTAGCATTGACAGAGGCCACCGCCGAATCCAGAGAGGAAAAAGAAGTCCGAATGTAGTCCATCTGCTCCTCAAACTCGGCGGGAACCTCACCAGTGTAGTCCACACTGTAAAAGCTGTAGTCCACCATGGCGTTGTTATGCTGGGCGGCTCCGGATCCCAGCGAACACAGAAAGGCAATCAAAAGGATCACCGGGGACAGCACGGCCACCAGGATCCAGCCGAGGGCCTTTCGTGCTTTGGGATCGGTGAGCAGGGCGATGGTGGCCTTGACAAGAGCGGTAGCGGCGGCGCTCATTATCGACCACCAGCCCTTCCGAACAGCGCCGCCTTATGCTCCGGGGCCTTGACCTCCAGAAGATACCGCTCGTTGCCGCACTTATAGAGGCACACGCCCCGCTGGGGGTAGCGGATAAGCTCATACTCAGACTCCTCCAGTTGAAGACTGTCCATGTAGAGCCGCTTGTCGATGGAGCCAGCGTTGAAGAGATATTGGTGGGTGGGGATGGCAAACAGGGGCTTGGTCAGCTCGGCCATGCCGGGGAGCATGAAGTCCTCCAAGTTCTGGCTGGCCAGCACCAGGCTGGAGTCCTGCTTTCTGGCCCGTTTGAGGACGTTTCGGATATACTCAATGGCCACCTTGTTGGAGAGCCAGACGTGAAGCTCGTCCAGGGTGGCCACCGTGTTGCCCACCGACAGGAGCTGGTTGGAGAAGTAGGACAGAACATTGAACAGCATGGCGTTCTTGACGCTGCCACTGCTCTGGAGGAGACCCTTGACGCCGAAGACCACGAACCGCCCAGAGCCGATATTGGTGTGACC
>CARXAY010000043.1:0-2665 GCA_949093475.1 uncultured Oscillospiraceae bacterium | reverse complement strand
CCCTTGCACATGGAGTGAAGGCCCAGGAGGATCTCCTGGAGCATTTCCTTGGTGAAGAGAGGCTTTTCCTCTCTGTCATAGTTCTCGTAGACGCTCTCCATCAGCTCGTAGAGGTCGGAGAGGATGGGATACTCGCCGGGGCTGACCTTGGAGAAGTCGGTGGCGTCGCTCATGCCCCACTTGGCGTAGAGCCGCTCCACCAGCAGCTCAATTGCGTCTATGTGCAGGTCGGAAAAGCCTTTGTACGAACGGAAGAAATCCTTTAAGAAGGAGATGTGCTGGGAGAGCAGGGTTTTCTGCCTGAATGGGGCCGGGGCTTCGGGATCGTCCTCGCCGTCCACATCCCAGAGCTTGGGTTCCAGGGGATTGATGCGATACTGCCCACCCATGAGGTCAACAAAGCTGCCGCCCAGGTTGTGGGCCATGTCTGCCAGCTCATGCTCCGGGTCGAAGGCGATGACGCTCTTGCCGCTCTCCAGAATGTTGCAGATGAGGAGTTTGAGGAGGTAGCTCTTGCCCTGGCCGGAGTTGCCCAGGATGAGGGCGCTGCCGGTGGTCTTGTCCTCGGCCCGGCGCTCCATATCCACCAGAATATTGGAGCCAAACTTGTCTCTGCCGATATAGAAGCCCTTGGGATCGGTCTTGCCGCTGTGGTTGAAGGGGTACAGATTGCCCACCGAAGCGGCGGGCAACACCCGCTCAAATAGGCTCCCGAAGGCGTTGGCTCCAGCCGGGTTGGAGGACTGGAAGCCCTCCCGCTGGCGCAGGAGGACATTGTCCACGCCCAACTTCGAGCGGGTCAGCTCGGCCATGACCTCGTCCTTCAGCACTTGCAGAGCGTCAGGGCTCTGGGCGGCCAGCTCCAGAAAGACGGCGCAGTGGACGAGCGGCTCCTGATTGCGCTGCATGGTGGTGATGAGGGTGACCACATCCTGGAGATTGGCCTCGGCGGTCACGCTCTGCTTGAGATTGTCGGTGTTGCTTCGTTCCATGCGGCTCCTGTTGCTGGCGTTGTGGAGGATGGCGCTCTCCTCGGCAGGGGTGACCTTTCGGGTATAGACCCGGAGGGTCACGCCGCTCTTTTCTCCCAGATGGCGGAGGAGGGCCAGCTCCTCGGTGCTGGTGGGGTAGCTCCGCAGGGCCAGTACGCAGCGGTAGGTACTGCCCAGAATAAAGCTATCCGTGTTGAAACGGACGGCGGCGGGAGCGATCATGTCCAAGAAGTCCTTGGGCTTATACTCCGGCTTGGGCCTGACCGCCGCCCTTTTCTTCTTCTGCGGTTTCTTTGCCACGGTGTTTCACCTCGCTTTCTCCGTCATAGTTATCGAAATGGTCGGTAAAGGCGTCCTGCTGGTAGTAGACCGCCAGGATGCGCTTGACGTCCTGCTCTCCTGCCAGCCGCACCCGGAAACCGTGGCTGTGGATGCGTTTCTCCACCTGGGCAAGCTGGGCGGGATCGGCAGCGGTCTGGGCGTCCATGCGAATGAGGAGGGCAAACTCCCGGGAGGAGGCCGTACCCGTCTGGATAGCGTCCAGATGCTCCATATCCTGCCGGAGCAGTTCTCGGATGGCCGGGAGGGTTTCCTCCTCCAGTCTGGCCCGGTAGTAGTCCTTGTTGCGCTGGAAGGACTCACGGGAGTCCACCGCCACCATGATCACCTCCGTGGAGGCCCGGAGTAGGTCGCTCAGCGCCCGTACCCGCTCCCGCACGCCCTCCGGGGAGAGGACGGAGAGGTTGTCGGGCTGGATGAGATAAAAAACCAGCTCACCACCGGCGACCTTTACGCCGTGATCGGTGAGCTGGCTGATGCCCATGAGCTGCCGGGTGGACTGCCGCTGGCGCAGGGCTTGCTTTTGCTTGCGGGTCAAGAATTATCCCTCCATTCGTAGTATTGCTGCTTGAGAAAAAGGAAGTCCGCCGCATAGTGGATGAAGTCCAGCACACAGGTGCCCTCTACACGGATGGCGAGGAAGGCGAACAGCACCGTGACCACCAGCGGGAACATCCCAATGCCCTGTACCAGAGCGAACACAGAGAGAAGAAGCCCCACGCCGATGATGGCGATGTCCCGCAGCTCCCAGAGCCACAGCTTGGGCTTGGCCTTCAGGTTATTGGGGTAGATATACATGGTTTACCTCCAAAGAGAAAGAGCCGCCGCAGAAGCGGCGACCCTTGGATGTGTTCAGGTATTCTCTCCTTGCTTTTCTTCCTCCAACGCACGTTGGATGCAGTTCACGAAGAAGTCCACCTGAGTCATATTGTGCCGTTTCAGGTATTCTTTAAGCTCCGCAAAGAGTTCTGCGGACACCTGAAAGGCAACGGGGCGCTTTGCTGTGCTTTTCATATCTTTTCCCTCCATTTCAAAGAATTTCTTGATCAAATCGGTCATGTACGCGCTGAGAGATTGCCCGGACTTCTCCTGCCGCTGACGCACCTTGATGTGCAGGGATTCGGGGATCTGGGCGCAGAGATTCTTGGTTTTCTCTGCCTCTGCCATAGCTGGCACCTCCTTTTGCCTGATTTGCAAGGCAAGTATACCGAAAGGCTCCGGCAATAGCTATTACCAAAGCCAACAAAGCACGACTTGGAAACCCAAGCACGATGGACAAGCTATGCCGCCAGCCCCAGCAGAATGGCACGGGCGATCTGACCCACGATGAATTC
>CARXAY010000042.1 GCA_949093475.1 uncultured Oscillospiraceae bacterium | reverse complement strand
GCTCAAGGGGACTTCCGTCCTTGTAGGCGGTGGCGGTCTCGTTGTCCAGCCGGAGACGGCCCAGCTCAATGAGGGCCGCTCCCTCGGCGGGGCGGGCGGGCATATCCGAGCGGCGGATGTTGCTCTTGACCCGGGCCATCAGCTCCCGGATGGAGAAGGGCTTGGTGATATAGTCGTCTGCCCCCAGCTCCAGACCCTTGACCTTGTCGCTCTCCTCCTCCCGGGCGGTGAGCATGAGGATGGGCACGGTGTCGCCACTTTCCCGCAGGGTGCGGCAGACCTGAAACCCGTTGAGCCGGGGGAGCATCAGGTCGAGAAGGATCAGGTCGGGCTTTTCCCTTTGGGCGGTCTCCAGCCCCGCTTGCCCGTCGTAGGCGGAGAGGACGCGGTAGCCTTCCCGCTCTAAATTAAAGGTGAGGATGTCCACGATGTTGGCCTCGTCCTCCACCACTAAGACTGTCTTTTCTGTCGGCATAGCAGTGTCCCCCTTATGTGTTCTCTTGATCCAAAAGCCGCTGCACCATCAAAATGAGGGCGATAGTCTTTCCGTCCTTCAATGTTCCGTTCATGGCCTGCTCCACCAGCTGGGCGAGGGGGATACGCTGGGGGGCGATGAACTCGTCGTCGTCAGGGTGGCATTCCCCTTGAGAGAGGTCGCGGGCAAAATAGAGGTGGAGTACCTCGTCGGTGTAGCCGGGGGTGGGGTAGAACATCCCCAGCTTGCGCCATGTCTTGGCGGTGAGGCCCGCTTCCTCGGAAAGCTCCCGGCGGATGGCCGCGTCGGGGTCTTCTCCCGGCTCTAACTTACCCGCGGGCAGCTCGGTGGTCACCTCTTTGTAAGGGTAGCGGAACTGCCGCACCACGCTGACCGTGCCGTCGTCGTGGAGGGGCAGAACGCACACCCCGCCGGGGTGGCGGACGACCTCCCGGATCGCCTCGCCGCCGTCGGGCAGGCGGATGTCGTCCACGTCAAGGTGGAGCAGGCGGCCGTCAAAGGCGCGGCGGCTGTGCAGAGTCGTTTCGGTAAGCTCCATGGGGAAGACCTCCCTTGTCAGTTCGTTATCCTTTATCTTACCACAAAAAACCACAGTTGAAAAGCGGGAAGCAGGAAAAAAGAGCGGCAAGAAGCCTTGCCGCTCTTTTTGTATGTCCATTAACCCGGAGGCCAAGTCATGTCACGACCGGACAACACATGAAAATGGAGGTGAGGAACGCTTTGACCGGCCTGCGGGCCGATGTTGGACACCACCCGGAAGCTCTCCAGCCCCAGCTCGCGGGCCAGCTTGGCGATCACGGCAAAGATGTGGCCGACGGCGGGGGCGTTCTCCCCATTGACCTCGCTCACCGAGGAAATATGCGCTTTGGGGATGACCAGAAAGTGGACAGGGGCTTGAGGATCGATGTCGTAAAAGGCGTAGCAAACGTCGTCCTCATACACCTTCTTGGACGGGATCTCCCCTGCGGCGATCTTGCAAAAGAGACAATCGGACATAACATGACCTCCTTTCGGATGGGACAAGTATACCAGCTTTCTTACTCCTTGTCCAGATGCTCCAGCGCATAGTTGCAGCATTGAAGCACCAATTGGTTGAGGGAGACCCCCTCGGACTGGGCCAGCCGCTCCAGCCGCTGGACTAAATCCAGCGGAAGGCGGAAGGTTTTATTGATGTATTCGGTCTTTTCTACGCGAAACATAGGGCAGCACCGTCCTTTGAATCTTAGTTTACCCTATTTTACCCACGCATGATACACATAGAATTATAAGTGTAATTTACACTAATATTTCTCTTGCAATTTTCGTGTATAAATGCTATCATCACAGGTAAGAATTAGAAAAAGCAAACGAGGAGGTAGGGGAGAATGGAAGGAAAGACTGTGGTGCTGGTGGCATTTTATAATGTAAAGGCGCTGGGGGTGCGGTATTTGGAGACCGCCCTGCGGCAGGCGGGGTGGAACGTGGCGACGGTGTATTTCAAGCGGTTCAACTCCCGCGCGCCGTCCCCGGCCACGGCGGAGGAGCTGGCGCTGCTCACCGGACTGGTGGCGCGGGAGAAACCGGTGTTCGTGGGATTGTCGGTGATGAGCTCCATGTATCTGGAGACGGTGGAGCAAGTGGTTCACGCCCTAAAAGGGGCTGGGGAGACGGTGGTGTGCGGCGGAGCATACGCGTCCTTAGAGCCAAAGCGGCTGCTCACCATGGGCAGCGACTATGTGCTGCGGCTGGACGGGGAAAAGTCCATCGTGGCGCTGGCGGAGACGCTGACAAAGGGGGAAGACCCCTGTGGACTGGACAACCTCTGCTATCTGGAGGGCGGCGGCATACACTGCAACCCCATCGGGCAGCTGGAGGAGGATCTGGACGTGTACGGCCAGCCCACAGTAAACAGCCCCAACGCCTATCTGATCGACGAGGGCCGCTGTGTGCCCGGCGATCCCCAACTGGACACCCTGAGCTACGAGGTCATCGCATCCCGGGGGTGTCCCTTCACCTGCTCCTACTGCGCCTGCCAAAACCTGCGGCGGCTCTATCCCGCGGGGAGCAAGCCCATCCGCTTTCGCTCGGTGGACAGCGTGATGGCGGAGTTGGAGGAGGCCAAGCGGCAGTGCAAACGGCTGGTGTTCGTCCATTTTTATGACGAGATCTTCCCCAACACACCGGGGTGGGTGGAGGAATTTGCCGCCGCCTACAAACAGCGCATCGGTTTGCCCTTCAGTATCTGGACGCACCCGAAAATGGTGGATGAGCAGATGCTGAAGACCTTGAAGGACGCGGGGCTGGTGGAGGTCATCATGGGTATCCAGTCCGGCTCGCCGTATATCCGAAGGGATATCTTCCACCGCTATGAGACCAACGAGGACGTGGCCCGGGCCACCCGCCTTATCGCCGATTCCGGGGTGTTCTGGGCCAGCTATGACTTCATGCTCCTCCACCCCTTCGAGACCGCCGCCACCATGCGGGAGACCTACGAGCTGGTGAAGGGCATCCCGGGGCGTTACGAGCTGCAGATGCACGGTCTCAATTTTCTGCCCTGCACCGACATCGTACCCATGGCGGTGGAGGGGGGTTACGTTTCCGCCGCCGCCATGGAGGCCACCCTCTACGCCCCCATGGCCGAGCAGTTTTCCACCTACTGGCACGAGCAGGGGGACGCGGACAGCCGCCGGTGGTATGAGCTGACCTACCTCTGGCAGTTTCCCCGGCTGCGGAAACAATGCGAGCGCTGGGAGGGAAGCCCCACGGACTTCTCCGGCGACATCGACGCCCTCTACGAAAGGGCGAAACGCATGGAGAAGCGGCGATACCTTCGGAAAAAAGCGGGGGTCGTCCTAAGAAGGCTGGGACTCAGAAAGCACCGCTGAAAAAATTTCAGAGAAATCATGTAAAGCGCGCTTGACATCCGTGGGAGACTGTGCTATCCTACGGTTGTAAAGCGCACTTTACATATTTGCAAGGAGGTGTTTCCTTGGACAATCGCATTGCCGCGCTCCGCAAGGAGCGGGGACTGTCTCAGGCAGAGCTGGCGGAGGCGGTGGAGGTGACGCGGCAGACCATCATTTCGCTGGAGGGCGGCCGCTATAACGCCTCGCTGGCGCTGGCCCACAAGCTGGCCAAGTATTTTGGCAAAACCATTGAAGAGATCTTTATCTTTGAGGAGGAATAGACCATGGCGCTTATCAAAATGATCGGCGGAAAAGACTACACCCAGCAATTGAAGAATCAGCGTTTGGCTTCCATCGGCCTGCTGCTGGTGGGCCTTGTGGGCATCGTCTGCTATTTTACCCTTGTGCCCGGCAGCGCGCTGGAGGACTTCACCAAGGGCTTTTACATCGGTGGTGCATCGGGCATTACGGCGGGGGCGCTAATCCTGCTGATCCGCTGCACCTATCTGCTCCGTAACCCAAAGGCATATCAAAAAGCCAAGGTGAAGGACACCGACGAACGCTCCCAGACCATCATCCACAAGAGCTTTGAGATCGCGGGGATCGTGACCTTTTTTACCAGCGCCGCCCTGTTGTTCGTCCTTGCGCCCTTCGATCTGTATGCCTTCCGTGCCATTATGACGGTGATGATCCTGTTTGCCGCCGTGTTCATTGTTGCCAACCGTATTTTGGAGCGGAGGATGTAAAAGGAAGGGGCTGTCACGCTCACATTGGACACGCCGCGACCCCGCTTCCCGCCCCTTGGCAAAATGCCGTTGGCCTGCGGCCAACCTGTTTTTGCCGTGCGGGCCAGTCCATCGGGGTCTGCGTGTCTATGTGTCGCACCTCCCTCTTGACAAATAAAAGAAAACTGATAAGATATAGCAGGTATCAACAAAAATGGCGACAATAGGCCGTTTTCATATTCAGGAGGTTGCGACCATGAAACAGACCAAGCCCTTTGGGGTAAACGAGCTGCGGGAGATGTACCTGAAGTTTTTCGAAACGAAGGGACATCTCCGCCTGCCCAGCTTTCCCCTCATCCCGCAGGATGACCCGTCGTTGCTGCTCATCAACTCCGGCATGGCGCCCATGAAGCCCTACTTCACCGGGGAGAAGGAGCCGCCCCGCCACCGGGTCACCACCTGCCAGAAGTGCATCCGCACCGGGGATATTGAAAACATCGGCCACACCGCCCGCCACGGCACTTACTTCGAGATGCTGGGCAATTTCTCCTTCGGCGACTACTTCAAGCGGGACGCCATCCACTGGGCATGGGAGTTTTTGACCTCTCCTGAGTGGGTGGGCATCGACCCCGACCGTCTCTATCCCTCCGTCTTTGCCGGGAACGAGACCACCCCCGCCGACGACGAGGCCTTCCGCATTTGGAACGAGGAGATCGGCATCCCCGCCGAGCGCATCTTCAAGTTCGGCAAGGAGGACAACTTCTGGGAGCACGGCTCCGGCCCGTGCGGCCCTTGCTCCGAGATTTATTATGACCGCGGCCCGGAGTATGGCTGCGGCAAGCCCGGCTGTACAGTGGGTTGTGACTGCGACCGCTATATGGAGGTCTGGAACATCGTTTTCTCTCAGTTCAACAACGACGGCGAGGGCCACTACGAGGAGCTGAAGCAGAAGAACATCGACACGGGCATGGGTCTGGAGCGTTTGGCAGTGGTTTGCCAGAACGTGAATTCCCTCTTCGATGTGGACACGGTGATGAACATCACCAACAAGGTTTCTGAGATCACCCATGCCCACTACGGCGAGTCCACCGCCAAGGACGTGTCCCTCCGGGTTATCACCGACCACATCCGCTCGGCGACCTTTATGATCTCCGACGGCGTGCTCCCCTCCAACGAGGGCCGGGGCTACGTTCTGCGCCGTCTGCTCCGCCGCGCCGCCCGCCACGGCAAGCTCCTTGGGGTCAACGAGCCCTTCCTCTACGAGGTCTGTGCCACCGTTGTCCATGAGAACAAGGGGCACTATCCTGAGCTGGCGGAGAAGCAGAGCTATATCACCAAGGTCATCCGGGTGGAGGAGGAGAACTTCGCCAAGACCATCGACGGCGGCATGAACATCCTCAATAACCTCATTGCCGCCCACAAGGAAAAAGGGGAGACGGTGTTCTCCGGGGCAGACGCCTTCAAGCTCTATGACACCTACGGCTTCCCCATCGACCTGACCATGGAGATGGTGGCCGAGGAGGGCTTGGCCGTGGATGAGGACGGCTTCAAAGCGCTGATGGAGGAGCAGAAGGTTCGTGCCCGTAAAGCACGGGAGGCGCTGGGCGATCTGGGCTGGACGGGCATCGAGTTCGGCAAGGATATGCCGGAGACCCAGTTCGTAGGCTATACGAACTCCGTCACCGACGGCAAGGTGCTGGCCATTGTGGCGGACGACGAGCTGCGAAGCGAGGTAGCCGCCGGCGCGGAGGCCATCGTCGTTTTGGATCAGACCACCATGTACGCCGAGATGGGCGGTCAGGTGGCCGACCACGGCACGATCTCTAATGACGGCTGCACCTTTGAGGTGCGGGACGTGCAGAAGAACAAGGGCGGCAAGTATATGCACTACGGCGTGGTGAAGTCGGGGGTGCTCAAGGTGGGGGACGGCGTCACCGTCGCCATCGACGAGACACGCCGCAAGGCGGTCATGCGCGCCCACTCCGCTACCCACCTGCTGGACAAGGCCCTGCGGGCGGTGCTGGGCGACCACGTCCAGCAGGCCGGCTCTCTGGTGGAGCCGGATCACCTGCGCTTTGACTTCACCCACTTCTCCGCCATGACCCCTGAGGAGCTGCACCGGGTCAGCGAGATGGTCAACGCCGCCATCTTGGAGGGCTACGATGTGGAGACTAAGGTGCTGCCCATTGAGGAAGCCAAAAAGACCGGGGCGGTGGCCCTGTTCGGCGAGAAGTACGGCGACACTGTCCGGGTGGTGGACATGGGCAGCGGTTACTCCGTGGAGTTCTGCGGCGGCACCCATCTGGACAACACTGCCAAGGCCGGGCCGTTCCACATCCAGAGCGAATTCTCCGTGGCCTCTGGCGTGCGCCGCATCGAGGCCACCACCGGCCTTGCCACCTTGAAGCTGATGAACGAGCGGGAGAGCCTTCTTTTGGACGCCGCCGCCGCCATCAAGGCCAAGCCCGCCGAGCTGCGGGAGCGGGCCATCCAGCAGATGGAGGAGCTGCGCCAGCTCCGCAGTACGCTGGCTCACATCAAGGAGAAGGAGGCGGCGGGGGAGGCCAACTCCTTCCTCATGGGCGCCAAGGAGGTGGGCGGCTTGAAGGTACTCACCGCCACCCTGCCTGACGCCGACGCCGACCGCCTGCGTAAGATGGGCGACTTCTTGAAGGACAAGGCCGCCAACGTGGTCGCTGTTCTCTCCGCCGTGAAGGACGGGAAGATCACCTTCTTGGCCGTCTGCGGCAAGGACGCGGTGGCCAAGGGGATCAAGGCCGGAGATCTGATCAAGAGCGTCTGCTGCTGCTGCGGCGGCAAGGGCGGCGGCAAGCCCGACTCCGCCATGGGCGGCGGCACGGACGTGCTGAAGCTGGACGACGCGCTGGCTACCGTGGACGACTTTGTGGCCATGAAGCTGGAGCTTTGATGTAGGGCGCGACGGCCCCGGCGCGCCGTGTTTCGCAAGCGGCGTGCCCAGTGGTCACGCCCTACAGATCAGGCAAGGAGGTTTTTCTGTGCTGCCTCAAGATCCCTTTATCCTGTTGAGCCTCTGCAACACCAAGCTGCGGGACGAGTGTTCCGGGCTGGAGGCCCTCTGCGACGCGCTGGACACAGACCTGTCCGAGCTGACCGGGCGGCTGGCCACCGTGGGCTATACCTACGATCCGAATACCAACCAATTCCGTCCGTAGGGGCGGGTTTCAAACCCGTCCGCCCATTTGGAAGGAGAGAGCTGTTATGACCTTGGACTTCAACACCATGGACGAGACCGTCCTTCCCCACTTTCTGGGCGGGGAGGGCGCGCTCCGGGCCAAGATGCACACAGACGAACTGGGTAAGATCCTCCGCGGGGTGCTTGACCCCGGCTGCTCCATCGGCTACCACACCCACGAGACCAGCAGCGAGATCATCTACATCCTCTCCGGCACGGGGAAGGTGAAGGTGGAGGACGGGGAAGAGCCGCTGAAGGCGGGGGACTGCCATTACTGCCCCAAAGGTTGCTCCCACGCCCTTATCAACAACAGCGACGGCCCGCTGGAGTTCTTCGCCGTCGTGCCCAACCAGTAAACCGAAGATAAACGAAAAAAGCAAGGCAGGCTATTTTAGCCTGCCTTGCTTTTTTGCTGTTTTTGTGGTGTGCCGGCCTTACATCTCCCGGCGGCCCTCTAAGGCGCGCATCAAGGTGGCGTCGTCGGCAAATTCCAGATGTCCGCCTACGGGCACGCCGTAGGCCAGCCGCGTCACCGTTACCCCAAAGGGCTTGAGCAGGCGGGAGAGGTACATGGCGGTGGCTTCACCTTCGGTGTCTGGGTTGGTGGCCATGATGACCTCCTTGATCCCACCGCCGGACACCCGCTCCAGCAGCTCCTTCACCGCCAGATCATCCGGGCCGATGTGATTCATGGGGGAGATGACCCCATGGAGGACGTGGTAGAGCCCCCGGTACTCCTGACTGCGCTCCAGCGCGGCCACATCCTTGGCTTCCGCCACCACACAGATGGTGGAGCTGTCCCGCCGGGAACTGGCGCACAGGGAGCATGGGCCGTCCCCCTCGGAGAAGTTCTGACACACCGGGCAGCGGTGGATCTGCCCCTTGGCGTCCAAAAGCGCGTCGGCAAAGCTCTGCACCTCGCTTTGGGGCAGGCCCAGCACGAAAAAGGCCAGCCGTTGGGCGGACTTGCGGCCCACCCCGGGAAGTCGGGCAAACTGCTCCACCAGCGCGTCCAGAGCGGGAGGAAAGCTGTTATTTGCCATGGCAAGCACCTCGCAGGGCGTCCAGCGCGGCGGCGCGGTCGGGTTTTCCGAACACCGCCGAGCCGGCCACAAAGGTGTCCGCGCCTGCTGCAAAGGCGGCGGCGATGGTGTCCGGCGCAATGCCGCCGTCCACCTCCAGACGACAGGCGGGGTTGACATCGTCGATATACCGGCGGACGGCGCGGATGGTGTCCAACTGGCTCTCCATGAACTTCTGCCCGCCGAAGCCCGGCTCTACCGTCATCACCAACACCACGTCCAGTTCGGAAAGGTAGGGGAGAATGGCCTCGGCCTTGGTGATGGGCCGCAGGGCCACGCCCTTTTTCACGCCGTGGGCGGTCATCACGTCCAGCGCGGCGCGGATGCCGTGGGGCATATCCGCCTCCAGATGGACGGTAAGCAGGTCAGCTCCGGCCTTGGCAAAGGCCGCGGTCATGTCCACGGGCTTTTCGATCATCAGGTGTACGTCCAAAAACATATCAGTGGTCTGGCGGATGGACTTCACCACAGGCACGCCGATGGTGAGGTTGGGCACGAACCGCCCGTCCATCACGTCCACATGAAGCCACTGGGCGGAGGAGACGGCGGCGATGTCCTCCCCCAGACGGCAAAAGTCTGCGGAGAGAATGGAGGGAGCAAGGGCAATGCTTTGAGG
>CARXAY010000041.1 GCA_949093475.1 uncultured Oscillospiraceae bacterium | reverse complement strand
CTCTTAACCAATAACTTTTGGTGCTTCGCCGCCGTTTCAACGTGCGGTGGGCGGCGACAACCCATCTTCCCGCATTCTAATCGGAGTATACTATGTTTTAGGGAAAATTGCAAGTCTTTTCACAAAGTTTCCGCCCCGGAGAAATTTTTCCCCAAAGGCTTGACAAGGGCCTGAGAGGTTGGTATAATAACCTTCGCCTTTAACCGGGCGCAAGTGAAGATAGCGGGATTGTGTAAGGGTAGCACGACAGACTCTGACTCTGTTTGTGAGGGTTCGAATCCTTCTCCCGCTGCCAAAGAAAGAACCGGAACTCTGTTCCGGTTCTTTTGTTTTGCGCTGCGCCGCCTGTCTTTGCGTTTGTTTTTGTGAATTATGTCAATCTTGACGAAGAAATTTGAGAAATTTTCGTAAAAGTATTGCATTTTGACGGCGTAAGGAGTAAAATATACGGCGCATAAGGAGTCAAGGCTCCTTGCGTTTCGGAGGAAGGCCGGAACGCAGAAAAGGCCGCCTCCCCGTAAGGGGGGGCAAAAACACTGGAAAGGGATGGAAAAAGGTATGAGATCAAACGGAAAACGACTTGGCGCGATGCTTTTGGCGCTGGTCATGGTCTTCTCTCTCCTGCCCACGGCGGCGTTTGCCGTGCGGCTGGACGAAGAGATCGCCATCGACGCGCCGGACACCGCCGCCGACGCAGTTCCGGCGGGAACGCTGGACGCAGGGGATTCGGCGGAGCTGATGGAGGCGGTGACCGCCCCTACCGCACCGGACGGCTACGCTATCTATACACCGAAGGCCAGTGAGCTGAGCGTCAACTGCGTACAGGGCGGCGGCTATGACGTGGACAAAATGGTTGATGGTGAGGCCTCCACCTTCTGGACATCTGCTTGGAGTACTACTCAGGATGGCGGAGTGGCGTCGGGTACGATCCCTACCGAATATAGTCACAATTATATTCGTGTCTCCCTGAGCGCGGCCAAGCGGATCAAGGGCTTTTATTATCTGCCCCGTCCCAATACCAGTGCCGGTACTTTCACCAGCTGGGAGATTCATACCAGTAGCGATAACGGCGCAACATGGGCGAAGGCCGCTGCATCCGGTGCAGAGGGCACGTGGTCGCTTACCCAGAACACCACCTCTGCTTGGCAGTATGCAGAGCTGACCAATGTGGTGGAAACGCAATACATCGCCCTGATCCCGACCAATATGATTCAAAACAAGGTTGGTTCTTGCGCCGAGATTCGGCTGGTGGTGGAGGCCAGCGATTTTGTCTCTGAAGCGGATGATAACCCCTTCGTAACTGATGGGAGCGATGCTTCGGAGGATATGACCTTGACAGCGGATATGCTGTCCGCCAACAGCGTCAGAACAGGCAGCACTCTGGATAAGCTGCTGGATAACGGCAATACTGGCGATTCCCAGAGTTGGCAGGTCGCTTGGGCGGATTCTAATGCTGCCAGTGGCACATCTAATCCCGTGGTAGGCGACACCTATATTCAGGTGAATCTGGGCGATACGGCCAAGAGCGTTCAGGGCTTCCGCTATCAGCCCAAGGCGGATGGCAACGGCTCTTTTAACAGCTGGGAAATTTGGGGCTATAATGGCGACGCCACCGGCGAAGCCCTAACGGCCATTGCCGCCAAGACCATGACGGACTTTATGTCTGCCGAGGGCGTTACCAAGCTGGGCGAGGGCACTTGGACTATTCAGGGCAATGACAGCACTTGGCATTTGGCGAAAACAACGACGCCCACGGACGTCAAGTTGGTTCGTCTCCGTGCGGTCACGGCCTATAAGACCTCGAATCCGGCGGGTTTGAAAAATACAACGGACAACTTTGACAGTATCTCCTGCGGCGAGCTTCGGTTAGTGGGCTACCGGGGAGGTTCTATCACCAACAACCGAGAGTTTACAATCACGGTGACCAAGGGTTCAGACAACAGCGCCATGGCTGCCAGCGTGACCATTGGCGAAAACACCCAAACCGCCGACAGCAACACGGGTGTGGCTACCTTTACCGGCATGTCCAATATCCCTTACACCGCTACGGTGAGCATGAGCGGCTATAAGACCCGCACGGTCGAGGTGAGTGCCGACGACACCAACGTGGACGTGACCCTGTGGCAGTCGGTGGCGAGCAACGCTGACGTAACCGCCCACAAGTGGGACTACCCCCTTTGGGCAGCGTCTACGGATAATGGAGAGTCTGCCAGTCCCCGCTTTACCCTTAATGGCAATATCGTCCACGGCGGTACGGTAGACGCTTTCAGTTACTCCAACCACAAGACCAACAAATTTGACCTGCCTGCTTGGGCGGCTATCGACGGAAAAACCGAGACCCATTGGCACGATCTTTATAACCGCGGTACTGCTGCGGCAGACAGCAACCACGGCGATGCCAACACGCTGACGGGGTACAAGGATTACATCGATACAAACGGCAAATGGTACGAATTCACTCTGGAACAGCCCACCAAGATTATCGGCCTGTGGTATATGCGACGCAGCACCAACTCCGGCAATCCGGGAGCTGTGAAGGTCAAGGTGAGCGAGGAAGAAAACACCCCCTCTGACGAGGAGTGGCTTGCCCTCCCCGCCGTGGGCAGCGGCAACATGACTGCAAGTGACCAAAGCTGGGTGTTCGTGGAGCTGCCCGCCCCTGTTCAAGCCAAGCACGTGCGGTTTTATTCCACCTCTACCAGCAATGTTGCTGCCGCTGAGCTGCGGGTGGTCATGGATCCCGAGACCTCGGGCGCGAAGCACCTGACCGGCACGGTGCAAACCACCGCCGAGGGCAACGCCGCCATTCCGGGGGTGACCCTGACCGTGGCCAACCATTCGGCCACCAGCGGTGATGACGGCGCGTTTGACCTCGGCTATCTGCCTGCCGGCATTTATTCCGTGCCGGCCTCTGCCCCCGGCTACGCGTCTAAGACTCAGGATGTCACCATTAGCGACACCGACACCGACACCGCTAAAACCGTGACCATTCAGCTGGATTCCCAGACCCTGACCCTTTCGGGTACTGTGAGTGATGCCAGCAGCGACACCCCCGTTGAGGGCGCGCGGCTGACCCTTCTTTCCCATAACGATGCCCGAAATCATACCCCCGGTGTTGATGTAGGCGTCAGCAACAACGACGGCAGCTACTCCATGAGCGTGACCCCCTTTGGTCAGGGAGCGGCGTATCTGCTGGTGACCCATCCTAACTACACCACCGTGTGCGAAGAGGTCACCATTTCCGCCGAAAACGGCGGTGTGACCACCAAGGATATCACCCTTACGGCCAGCGCTCCGTATAAGGTCTATACCTTTGATAACGGCAGCGATGTGGCTGATGAGTTTGTGCCGCTGAGCAGTGGTGGCAGCACGGCTACAGCAGTTCTTGAGAACGGCGCGCTGAAATACACCATGGTCTCCGGCAGCGATCAGGCGAAGAATACCATTGTGAACAAATCCTTTGTGATGAAGAGCGGCACAGTGGAATTTGACGTGACCGCCAATCAAGCTATGACTGCCAACACCCTCTTCGGTATCGTCGTCCGTGTCCCCGGCGGTTCGGAAAACCGGGTCTACGTCGGCCTGCGCTCCGCCACCAACTATGGCTATCAGGCGTTTGGCACTACCCCCGGTAGTGATTCGTCTAAGTCCGCCGGTACAGCCGGCCCTGCAATGGCCAACGGCGTGACGCGGCACATTGCGGTCAAGGTAGAGGATACCGGCGCCAAAATCACGATTACGGTGGATGGAAAACAGGTGTGGGACTGCAATTACGACGCTATACACACCTTACCTGACGCCGGATACATCGGCTTTAGCACAAACGCTCAGGTCAACGACACCCCGTCCTTCCTCATTGACAATCTGGTCATCCGCCGCACCGACCTTCAGAGCGCGGTGACCATCGGTACGCTGACCGACGGCACGCTGTCCACCAAGATCGTCACTGGTTTGGACACCACGGGCACTGACCTTGCCACCGGCGACAACGCCTACGCCGGCGACACCATCAAGATCAGCGCCACCGGTATTGGCGACGGCAAGGTTCTCGCCGTCAAGGTGACCAAGACCGGCGACGCCAACACCGTCGTCACTACTACGAAGCAGGCGGACGGCAGCTTTACCTTCACCATGCCCGCCTACCCCGTCACCATCACCCCGGCGGCGGCCACTGAGCTGACCACCGTGACCGTGAGCGGCGCGAACTACGGCACAGAGTCCAGCAAGTACGCCCGCGTGGGCAACACCCTGACGGTCACTCCGGCCACCGGCGTGACCTACCAGTGGCAGTACAACAACGGCACGAGCTGGACGAACATTGCGGGCGCCACCGCGGCCAGCTTCCAGCTGACCACCGGCCAGTATAACTCCACAAACAGCGCGAACCAGGTGCGCGTTGTGGTCACCGGCGACGACGTCACCTACGCCGGCACGGTCGAGAGCGCAGCCGTGGACGTGCAGGCCGCGCTGCAGGAGGTCACCGGCGTGACCTTTGAGCGCAGCACCATTGAGATGTGGAGCAACGTGGACAACGACCCGAATACCGGCAACACCGCCATTGAGGGCAAAACCACCACTGTCACCGCGTTCATCGCGCCGACCACTGTTACCCGTCCCATGACCGTGGAGTGGACGACCAGCGACAGCGAAGTTGTCTCCATCTCCAACGAGGCCACTCAAGCCAGCGTGCAGGGTGAGGGCGACGAGGCCCGGCTGGTGGTCACCGCCACGCTGACGGCATTGAAGCCCGGCACTGCTACCATCAAGTGCTATGCCACTGCCAAGGACGGCACGACCAGAGTGGAATGTACAACCGGCATTACCGTCACCGTGAAGGCCGAGACCAAGAGCGTGAAGGTGTATAAGGCCGAGGGCAACATGGGCACGACCGCCTCCACTACCGAGGTCACCGTGGACGCCCCGCTGGTGATCTACACCAACTCCGATGCTGACCTGACCACTCTGAACGGTCAGGAAGGCGCCACGCAGCGCTATAACAAGTTCCGCCTGTTCGCCACCCCCACTCCCACTGAGGTCTCCGATGTGAGCACTTGGCAGTGGGTGCGTCAGGATCAGTCCTTGACCGGCCTGATCCGCTCGGAGAACACCGACCACAACAACGCCACCCGCTTGGTTTACGCCCAAGGCTCTGCCGAGGACGGTTACACCGAGCAGAACGTGGGCGAGAGAACCATTCTGGTCAAGAAAACAGGCGATGATGGCCCGACCTACGCCACCTTCCGGGTGGTGGTTCTGCGCCATCTGGTTCACGACGTGACCGTGGGCTACACCGAGGGCGCTACCGAGGCCCGCCCCGGCGTGACCCTCGAGGCCGTCACCAGCGCGCTGAAGATCAGCGACGATGGCGTGGAAGGCTTGACCTATCAGTGGTATCGCAAGGGCACGAGCGACAGCGAACCTCAAGCCATCAGCAGCCAGACCAACAAGACCTACAAGCTGACCGATGACGACATCGGCTGTGAGATCTCCGTGAAGGTCATCGCCACGCCGAAGTACGGCACGAATGTGGATGCGGCCCAGCGGTATTACTACGAGGGCGAGCGCACCTCCACCAACGCCATCACCGTGGGCAAGAACGCCGCCCCCGACGCGCCCGAGTTGAGCAGCACCCCGTACAGCAATAACGCGGGCACAGAGACCAAGGGTACTATCGTCATCACCAGCCCCGTGTCCGGCGAGACCTACGAGTACCGCAAAAAGACCAGCGCCGCCGGTGTCACTCCGGAGACTTGGGGCGAATGGCAGAACGCCACCCTGACAGGCGGCAATACGATCGGAGATCTGGACGCCGGGGACTATCAGGTGCGCATCAAGGAGAACAACCTCCACGACGCCGGCACGGCCAAGGCCGTCACCGTTCAGGACTCCAGCAAGACCTACCATAATGTTTCCGTCACCGTGACAACGCAGGACTTCCAAGGCAACGAGAGCCAGACCCTGACGGGCGGCAAGGCGGTACTCGGCAGCGACAAGGTGGAAGCGGGCCAGTCCGCCACCCTCACCGTCACCCCCGCGGCGGGCTTTGAGATCCTCAGCGTGACCAACGGCAGCGATACGCTGACCGGTACGGACGGCGAGAACGGCGTGAAGACCTACACGGTGAGCAATGTGACCGCGCCTGTGGCCTTTGCCGTGACCTTCAAGCAGAAGTCGGTCACCATCAGCCACACCTTCACCAACCTGAAGTGCAATCTGGCGGGCCTGTCCAACAACAGCCACACCGTGGCCTACGGCTCGGTGACAACCATTATTCTGTCTCTGGCGGACGGTGTAAGCTCTGATGCCTACGGGCTGCCCGAGCGTGCGGACATCACCATGACTATGGGTGGCGCTTCCTTTACCAACTTTGGTTATGCCCAAGACACCGGCACGATCAGCATTACCGGCGGTGTGACGGATAACGTCACCATCACCGCCTCCGCCAAGGCGAAGAGCTACGCGGTCAGCTTTACAAATATGAGCAATGTGTCCGGCCCATCCGGCACGCAGACCGCCACCTACGGCACGAATTACGAAGCCCAGCTGACCGCAGTGAGCGGCTATAGCCTGCCCACAGAGGTCACCGTCAAGCGCGGCGACACCACCCTGACTCTGAACACGGATTACACCTATGCAAACGGCAAGGTCACCGTTATGGGTGCGGCCATCACCGGCAACATTACCATTTCCGCCACCGGCGTGAAGATCACCACCCCGCTGACCGCTGTGACCATTACGCTGCCTCAGGGCGCTACCGCCCCCACCGTGGGCGACACCCTCCGCGCCGCGGTCACGCCTGAAGGCGCCTCCGCCACCTATAAGTGGTATGTGGGCGGCACCGAAGTCAACAACTTGCAGGATCAGAGCCACCAGAGCTACACCGTCCGCGCGGACGATGTCGGCAAGAAGATCAAGGTCGAAGCCACCGGCACCGGCGACAACTCCGGCAAGGTGACCTCCACCGAGACTGCAGCCGTGTTGGCGCGTACCTACCCCGTCACCGGCGTCACTCTAAACAAGCAAACCACCAGCATCGTCTTTGGCGGGACGGAGACCCTGACCGCCACCGTTGCGCCCGACAATGCCACCAACAAGAAGGTCACTTGGGGCACCAGCAATGCGAACGTGGCTACCGTTGATGCAAACGGCGTGGTCACCGCCAAGGGCGTGGGCGAAGCCACCATCACCGTCACCACTGAGGACAATAGCCATCAGGCCACCTGCACCGTCACCGTGACGGCGAAGGATCTGACCAATGACGGCACGGCCACCGTGCGGGTCTCCGGCGCTTTGGAGCTGGGCAAGGAGCTTTCCGTGACCTTTGTTCCCGCCGACGCGGCCACCGGCGCCCGCTACACTTGGTCTATCGTGGATGCAAACGGCAACGAGGTATATGCTTTCACAGATAACGGCGCAACGGTCACCCTGCCCAACGACTCGTCCTATCTGGGCGCGAAGGTCAAGGTCGTTGTCACCTACGGCGGGAACTATTCCGGCACGAAGACCCGGATCACCGACGGCACCATCGCGGGCGAAGTGCCCAGCCACAGCGTGGTCATTGCCACCGGTATTCAAAACGGCACTGTGACCGCAGACAAGACCACCGCCAAGCAGGGCGAGACCGTCACCCTGACCGTTACCCCCGCCGCCGGCTATGAGCTGGACGCCCTGACCGTGACGGGCTACCACGGTGAGGCTGTGGCCACCACGAAGGTGGACGACACCCACTACACCTTTGATATGCCCCGGAATCTGCAAACGGGCGACGCGGTGAACGTCACCGCGACCTTCAAGCTCGCTCCCGTCGCCCCCACCACCTACGATGTGACCGTCAGCTCCGACATCCAGAACGGCACTGTGACCGCCGATAAGGCGCGCGCCGCCGGAGGGGAAACGGTCACCCTGACCGTCGCTCCCGCCGCCGGCTACGAGCTGGCCACCCTGACCGTCACCGACGCGGACGGCGCTGCTGTGACCGTGGCTGCTGACAACACCTTCGTCATGCCCGCCAAGAATGTCACCGTCACCGCCACCTTCACCGTGAAGACGGCGGAAAAGGACGCGCTGCGGGAGGCCGTCAAGGCCGCCAAGGCGGCCAAGGAGGGCGTGATCGCCACCGACAAGACCGCCGATGCAGTGGAGACGGGCACCCTGTTCGTCACCACGCTCACGATGACGAATTTCACCAAGGCCATCGACGCCGCCGAGGCCCTGCTGACCAAGGCGGACGCCACCCAAGACGAGGTGGACGACGCTTTGGCTACCCTGAACGCATGGACGACGGAGTACTTCCCCGCCGCCATCCAGAACGGCACGATGGACGACCGCGCGCTGAAGAGCGCCATCAAGGCCGTCAGAGACCTCAAGGCCTCCGTGTTCGTCATCGACGGTAAGAACGAAGACGAGGTGGCCGACGGCGTGAAGTTCGTCACCACCCAAGAGATGGCCGCTTTGAGCAGAGCCATCAAGGACGCCGAGACCGCGCTGAACGCTGAGAACAAGAATCAGGCCTCTCTGGATGCGGCGATAGAGCCACTGGACGCCGCCAGGCTGGTCTTTACCGTCGCCATCAAGACCGGCACGGGCGGCGAGAGCGGCTATGTTCCCGAGGTGAACACCGACGCGCTGGAGGCCGCCATTGCCGAGGCCGAGGCCGCCAAGAAGGGCGTGACCATCAGCGACAAGACCCCCGCTGAGGTGAACCGCAGCACGAAGTTCGTCACCCATGAGGTCATGGACGCACTGGACGCCGCCATCGTCACCGCCAAGGATGAGCTGAACAACAACGAAAACAAGACCGACGGCAGCGTGAGCAACGCCGTGGATGCCCTGAACGCCGCTGTGGAGACCTTCAAGGCCGCCGTCCAGACCGGCACGAAGTCCACCGGCGGCAGCTCCTCCGGCAACCGTCCCTCCACCGGCACGACCACCGAGACCAAGCCCGACGGCACCAAGGTAACCACCGAGACCAAGCCGGACGGCACGAAGGTCGTCACCACCGAATCTCCCGACGGCAGCAAGGAGGTCGTGGAG
>CARXAY010000040.1 GCA_949093475.1 uncultured Oscillospiraceae bacterium | reverse complement strand
CGCCCTTGTAGATCCACACCTTCACGCCGATGCGGCCATAGGTGGTGGCAGCCTCGGCGAAGCCGTAGTCGATGTCGGCGCGGAGGGTCTGCAGGGGGATGGTGCCGTCATGGTAATGCTCCACACCGGCGATCTCGCGGCCGCCGAGACGGCCGGAGCAGCAGGTCTTGATGCCCAGAGCGCCGGCGCGCATGGCGCGGCCCATGACGTTCTTCATGGCGCGGCGGTGGCTGATGCGCTTCTCCAGCTGCTGGGCGATGTTCTCCGCCACAAGCTGTGCGTTGGTGTCGGGGTTCTTGACCTCGACAATGTTGAGGGCCACGCTCTTGCCCAGCTTCTTCTCCAGCGCCGCGCGGAGCTTCTCGATGTCCTCGCCGCCCTTACCGATGATGACGCCGGGGCGGGCGCAGTGGACATAGATGCGGACTTTGTTGTTGTCACGCTCGATCTCGATCTTGGGCACGCCGGCGGCGTAGAGCTGCTTCTTCAGATCCTTGCGGAGGTTGTAGTCCTCCACCAGCAGGTCGCCCACCTTCTCGTTGGAGACGAACCAACGGGAATCCCAGTCTTTGATAACACCCACGCGCAAACCGTGGGGATTCACTTTCTGTCCCATATCTTCTCTCCTCCCTTAGCGCTCTTTCACCACGAGGGTGATGTGAGAGGTACGCTTGTTGATGCGGTAACCGCGGCCCTGCGCCCGGGGCATCATCCGCTTGATGATCGGGCCGGGGGTGGCGAAGGTCTCGCTCACGTACAGCTTCTCGGGATCCATGTGGTGGTTGTTCTCGGCGTTGGCTGCCGCGCTCTTGAGGAGCTTGGACAGGGGCTCGCACGCAGACTTGGGCACGTTGGCCAGAATGGCGGCGGCCTCCTTCACATTCTTGCCCCGGATCAGGTCGCACACGATGCTCACCTTACGGGGGGAAATGCGGACATACTTCACAAACGCTTTTGCTTCCATTGTCATTTACCCCCTTACTGCCCGGTCTTGGTGCCCGAGTGACCCTTAAAGGTACGGGTGGGGGCAAATTCGCCCAGCTTGTGGCCCACCATATCCTCGGTCACATACACGGGGACGTGCTTGCGGCCGTCGTGGACGGCAAAGGTATGTCCCACGAACGAGGGGAAAATGGTGGAAGCCCGGCTCCAAGTCTTGAGGACTTTCTTGTCGTTGGCTTTGTTCAGCTCGTCCACACGCTTCAGCAGCTCAGGAGCGCAAAACGGGCCTTTCTTAATGCTACGAGACATATTTTACTCTCCTCCTTACTTCGCGTTGCGGTGCTTGACGATGAACTGCTCGGTGCGGTTCTTCTTTTTGCGGGTCTTGTAACCCATGGCGGGCTTACCCCAAGGGGTAACCGGGCCGGGACGGCCCACAGGGCTCTTGCCTTCGCCGCCGCCGTGGGGGTGGTCATTGGGGTTCATGACCGAGCCGCGGACGGTGGGACGCCAACCCATGTGGCGCTTGCGGCCGGCCTTGCCGATCTGGATGTTGGCCCAGTCGGCGTTGCCCACCTGACCGATGGTGGCCTTGCACTCCTCGCGGATATAGCGCACCTCACCGGAGGGGAGGCGCACCTGCGCCATGCCGTTCTCCTTAGCCATGAGCTGGGCAGCCACACCGGCGGAGCGGACGAGCTGCGCGCCCTTGCCCGGGTAGATCTCCACGCAGTGGATCATCTCGCCCACGGGGATCTTGCTGATGGGCAGGCAGTTGCCGGGGAGAATGTCGGCGTGTTCGCCGGTCATAATGATGTGGCCGGACTTGAGGCCCACAGGAGCGAGGATATACCGGCGCTCCCCGTCCTCATACTCAATGAGGGCGATGTTGGCGGAGCGGTTGGGGTCGTACTGCAGGTTGATGACCTTGGCCGTCCCTTCCTTGTCCCGCTTGAAGTCGATGATGCGGTACTTCTTCTTGTTGCCGCCGCCGCGGTGGCGGACGGTGATGCGGCCATAGCTATTGCGGCCGGCGTTCTTGTGGAGATTCTCCAGCAGGCTGCGCTCGGGCTTGGCCTTTTTGTCGATGCCCTCGAAGGCGCTCACGGTCATGTGGCGGCGGGAGGGCGTTGTGGGCTTATAGGTTTTAATAGCCATTTTTCATTTCCTCCCTTACACCATACCCTCGAACAGCTCGATGGGCTTGGAATCGGCGGTGAGGGTGACCATCGCCTTTTTCCAGCTGGGGCGGCGGCCGGCGGGCTGTGCGCCCATGCGCTTCATCTTGCCGATGACCCGCATGGTGTTCACCTTGGCCACCTTCACGCCGAAGGCTTCCTCGACCGCCTTGGCGATCTCGATCTTGTTGGCGTCCTTGGCCACCTCGAAGGTGTACCGCTTGTCACCGGTAAAGGACATGGACTGCTCGGTGATGATGGGACGCTTAATGATGTCATACGCGGTCTTCATTACGCGAACACCTCCTCGATCACGGCCAGCGCGGCCTTATCCACAATGATCTGGTTGGCGTTGACGATGTCGTAAACGCTCAAGATGGTGGCGGTGGTGGTGCTGACGCCGGGGATGTTGCGGGCGGACTTGTACACCGTCTCGCGCACCTCCGGGGTGATGAGCACGGCCTTCTTGGCCTCCACCGCGTTCAGGAACTTCTGCATCTCCTTGGTCTTGACGGCGCTCAGGTTCAGGTCGTCCACCACCAGCACGTTCCCCTCCGCCGCCTTGGCGGACAGGGCGGACTTCAGAGCCAGCCGCTTCACCTTCTTGTTGAGGGTGTAGCTGTAATCCCGGGGCTTGGGGGCGAACACGATGCCGCCGTGCGTCCACTGGGGGGCGCGGGTGCTGCCCTGACGGGCGCGGCCGGTACCCTTCTGACGCCAAGGCTTCTTGCCGCCGCCGGAAACCTCGGCGCGGGTCAGCGCGCTCTGCGTGCCCTGACGGCAGTTGGCCAAGTGGTTCTTCACCACGTCGTGAACTACGAAGGTGTTGGGCTCAATGCCAAACACAGCCTCGGAGAGGTCGACTTGGCCCTTCTTCTTGCCGGACATATCATACAGGTTCGCTTTAGGCATGATTGACACTCTCCTTTCTCTTACTTATTACGCGCAGAGGCCTTCTGCGGGTTGACACGGGCGGAAGCCTTCTGCGGGTTGTTGGACACGCCGGCCTCGCCCTTCTTCTCCTGAACCTTCTTGGCGCTGGAGCGGACGCACACCACGCCGCCCTTCGGCCCGGGGATGGCGCCGCACACGGCGATGAGGCCCAGCTCCGCGTCCACCTGAACGATGTCCAGATTCATCACGGTGACCTGCTCGCTGCCCATGTGGCCTGCGCCGATCTTGCCCTTAAAAATGCGGCTGGGGTCGGTGGCGGGGCCCATAGAGCCGGCGTGGCGGTGAACCGGGCCGCCGCCGTGGGTCATAGGGGTGCGGCCTGCGCCGTAGCGCTTGACCACGCCCGCAAAGCCCTTGCCCTTGCTGATGCCGGTCACGTCCACCCGGTCGCCCGCGGCAAAGGTCTCGCAGGTGATCACGTCGCCCACGTTCATCTCCGCGGCGTTGTCCAGCTTGAACTCCCGGAGCACCTTCAGCCGGGCGTCGCCCGCCTTCTTGAGGTGTCCAATCTCCGGCTTGTTGAGCTTGCGCTCCGGCACGTCCTCAAAGCCGAGCTGCACGGCGCTGTAGCCGTCCACTTCCTCAGTCTTCTTCTGCACCACGGTGCAGGGCCCCGCCTGAATGACGGTGACCGGGACGACCTTGCCGGCTTCGTTGAAGATCTGGCTCATGCCGACCTTCTTGCCGATAATGGCCTTTTCCATGTTGGTTCTTCCTCCTTAAATAAGGTTATTGGTCGGGCGAGTTGGGCATTGGCTCCCATTGCTCGGCCGACATGACCTGCCCACCTATATAAACAGGTAGACTCGGTACAACGAATTTAGGTGAGATCGAACTTACAGCTTGATCTCGATCTCCACGCCGGCGGGCAGCTCAAGAGCCATCAGCGCCTCCACCGTCTTGGGAGAGGGCTTGAGGATGTCGATGAGCCGCTTGTGGGTGCGGCGCTCGAACTGCTCCCGGGAGTCCTTATACTTGTGAACGGCCCGAAGGATGGTGACGACCTCCTTCTTGGTGGGCAGGGGGATCGGGCCGGAGACGCTCGCCCCGGTGCGCTTGGCGGTCTCCACGATCTTCTCCGCGCTCTGGTCGATGAGCTGATGATCGTAGGCCTTCAGGCGAATACGGATCATTTCCTTCTGTGCTGCCATGGTTGTTCCTCCTTACAATAATACGAAGTGTTTCTTTGTCCTTGCTTCGTATCGGTGAGGTTCATTTCCTGTCCACGTTTCCGTGCGTATCACTCCTTGGCATGAAGAAAGCCGGCATAATAAGCCGGCTGTCACCATGCCACGACGATATACGCCGTGAGTCAGGTTCCCTCAGCCGCCCGAATCCAGTCGGACATACTCCGCGGAAGTTACCGGTTTTCACCGCAATCTCCCGCATCATCGCAGTGCGCCCTTCAAGGCGCTCGGCTATTATATCAGTCCCCGAACCATCTGTCAAGGGTTTTCCTGACTTTTTTTACTCTTTTTTCTCTGATAGCGCACGCAGTTAAAAACATTTCCCAAAATCAGCACGTTTCCGCAGAGGTAGAGCCACAGCAGAAGGATGATCACCGAGGCCAGCGACCCGTAAATGAGGGAATAACGGCTGGACATCCCGATAAAAAGCGAAAAGATCACCGAGGCCGCCACCAGCGCGATGGACGCCAGCAGCGCGCCCAAAAACACCGGGGCGCGGGGCTTTCCCGGAGGGGCGGCCATCACATAGACCACCACCACCAGCAAAAATACCATGCCGAACAGCAGCAAAAAGCGTATCCACTGCCAGTCCCACGTCACATCCCAGAACCGCAGAGGCAGATATTGCTCCAGCAGGTGGAAAAACCAGTTTCCCGTCAGCACCACCACGATGGACACGTAGATGGTCACCAACAGGAGGAGGGAAAACACCACGCTCACCACCACCTGACGGATGCCGCCGTAACCCTTGCGCTCATAGATGTCGTCCATGATGTTCATCAGCGACCGCACCGCCCCCGAGGCAAACAGCAGGGTCATAAAGATCCCCGCCGCCAGCAGGCCGGTGGACTCGTTGACAGTGATATAGTTCAGATACTCGGACACCACCCCCAGTAAGCTGGGGGGCAGAAACGGCTCCAGCCCTTGGAGGATGCTTTCTACGTTTACATTGAGCGCGCCGATGAAGGCGTTGATGCAGATCAGGATGGGGAAAAAGGTCAGAATGAGGAAGTAGGCCAGCTCCGCCGACGACCGTCCCACGTTTTTCCCGAAGTAGATCTCCGCCATCTCCCGCACGAACTTCACCTTGGAGTTCTCCCAGAACTTCCGCCACATACTTCCTCACCTCCTTCTTGCCGGGACTGTCACGCTCGCGTTGGACACGCCGCAGCGCGGCTTCCCGGCCCTTGGCAAAATGCCGCTGGGCTGCGCCCAGCCTGTTTTTGCCGTGCGGGCCGCTCCATCCGCACCTGCGTGTCTACGCCTCGCGCTTCTATTTTACCAGCCCAGCGCCGCATAATCTGTCATACGGGCCGACCACTCCTGCGTTTCCTTGGGATAAAGCACGTCAAAAAGCAGCTTGCGGTAATTGTTCAGCAGTTCCTCGTCCGCCTCGGTCAGCTCCGTGCGCGCCTTTCCCGTGCCGTCCACGAACAACCTGTCCCGGTAAAGGTGCAGATCCCGTTCCGTCACGTCCACCCACCGAAAATACGCCGGCTTTTCCACTCCGGCCCAGCCCAGCGTCTGGCTGCCCAGATGCAGCGCGCCGATCTCCTCCGGCACGTCAAGCTCCGCGCCGTAGTTGTTCCACACCACAAACTCCGTGGCGCACATTTTCTTGATGGTGTCGGCGTCCCACTGGTTGGTGTCTGCGGTGGGCACATAGCCCAGCGCGGAAAAGATGGAGTGATCCGGGGTTCGATACATCCCCGGCAGATGGTCGCCCCAAAACACCAAGAGTACCGGCTCGTCATAGTCCTCCAGATAGTCCACCAGCGCGCCCAGCGCCCTGTCCGCGTTGGAAAGCCCTTGGATCAGCGCGTCCACGCAGCCCAGATCGTCCGGGTCGGTCAACAGCTCGCTGTGGGGGTCAAAACCGGAGGGCTCGTCGTACTTGTCCTCAAAGATCGGCTGGTGGTTGCCCATGGACAGGGCGTAAAGGAAGAGCGCGTCCCCGTCCTTCTTCTCCTCCAGCGCGTCGATCACCGCGTTGGTGAGAGCCATATCGGAGAGATAGGGCCCCTCCATGGGCGTGTCCTCCGGGAAATCGTTCTGGAACATCATGGACTCAAACCCGATGTCTGCCAGATTGGTGCGGCGGTTGTAAAGCTCATCACTATAAGTATGGATCATGGCAGTGTGATACCCCACGTCGGCAAAGGCCTTGACGATGGAGGGCGCGTTGGAATACGCGCCCTCCGCTGACAGGGTGGTCAGCGTGTCCCGTTCGGGCACGATCCCTGCGGGGATGCCGGTAAACACCTCCATCTCCACGTTGCCTGTGCCTCCGGCATAGCTGTTGGACAAAAACACCCCCGACGGCCATTCCTTCGCCAGCGCGTGATAGTTTTTCACCGGGTCGCCGTTCATCTCCACCCCCGGCAGCACCACCGACGGGTCGCAGAAGCTCTCCGACATGAGCATAATCACCGACGGCTTCACCGGCGGCGCAGGGGTCTCGCTGGCCTCCGGGGTAGGCGTGGGGGTGGGCGTGGCCAGCGAGCCGATGATCTCGCTGGGGTCTACCGGCCGGATGTCCTCCGGCGGCGCGTTCATGGGCCTGCTGGCCGCCCGAAGCACCCCGCCGTACAGCCCCAGCAGCAGTCCCAGCCGGTCGTCCCGCTCGGCTTGGGTCTCCCCCTTCGGCCCGGTATAGTAAAACCACGGGGCGAGCAGCGCCGCTGCCACCGCCGCCACGGTCACCGCCCCAGCCAACGTGCGGCGGCGTTTCCTCCGCAGCCTCTCGGGCAGTTCTTTGACCAAGAGCTTCGCCGCCACGATCCCTCCGATCAGCAGCAGCGCAAACACCACGCCCCACGCGGGCAGGCGCAGCTTGCGGGGCATAAACTCCATCAGCGTCCCGGCGTTGCCCGCCATGGACATATCGCTGACCACCAGCCCCACGCCGTTGACGGACAGCTTCAGATAGTTCACCGCGCACAGGATCACAACGGGAACAGAGGGGATCAGAATGCCCAGCCACAGCTTGGTGGTGAGCAAAGCCACCAAAAACATCAGCCCCCACAGCACCCCGTAGCTCAGCAGCAGCGCCCCGAACTCGTCGCTCATCCAGAAAAGCACGTTCAGGGGGGACACTCTGGTGGTAAATTCCACGGCCAGCAAAAGGAGGAGCGGGGCCGTACACAGCCACACCCAGAACCACCGCACATCGCCCTTGCCCCAAGGCTTTCCTGCCATGCCGTCCCCTCCTTTCCCAAAAATGGTCATACGGCCTTACAGTATACCGCATTGTATCATACCGGCCTCCAAAAATCAACTTTCCTTTTCTATAGGGCCGTGGTATAATGACCGTATATGGGCAACCGTAAATAGGAAAGGAAGGATCGACCCATGAAAATCTTCATCTCCGCCGACATCGAAGGAACGTGCGGCATCACCGACTGGAGCGAGACGGAACGCTCCACCCCCAAGGACTACAATCCCTTCCAGCGCCAGATGACCCGTGAGGTCTGCGCCGCCTGCGAAGGCGCGATCGCCGCCGGGGCAAAAGAGGTCTTTATCAAGGACGCCCACGACTCCGCCCGCAATCTGGACGTGACCGCCCTGCCCAAACAGATCCGCATCCTCCGGGGCTGGACGGGCGACCCCCTCACCATGATGAGCGGGGTGGACTCCGACGACTTTGACGCCGTGTTTTTTACCGGCTATCACGCTTGGGCCTCCTGCCCCGGCAACCCCCTGAGCCACACCATGAACCTCCGCAACGAGTATGTGGAACTGAACGGCGTCCGCATGAGCGAGTTTATGATGAACACCTACACCGCTTGGTACTACGGCGTGCCCGTCACCTTCCTCTCCGGCGACAAGGATCTGTGCGACTTCGCCAAGGAGCTGATCCCCGGCATTACCACCGTCCCGGTGAATCAGGGCTTCGGCGGCGGCGTGGTGTCCATCCACCCCGACGTGGCCGTCCAGATGATCGGCGACGGCTGTAAGGCCGCCGCCAAGGCGGGCAAGAAGTGCAAGATCGCCCTTCCCGCCGACTTTGACACGCTGGTGCGCTTCAAGGAGCATAAGCAGGCCTACTCCAAGTCCTTTTACCCCGGCGCGGAGTTGGAGGAGGGCAAGGCCGTCCGCTTCCGCAGCGACGACTGGTTTGAGATGCTCCGCTTCTACCACTTTGTTTTGAGCGACGCGTAAGGAGGCCCTTGCCATGCCCGAAAACACCCAACGTCTCGCCGTCCTCATCGACGCGGACAACGCCCCCCGCACCGCCCTGAAATCCATCATGGCGGAGATCGCCGTCTACGGCACGCCCACCGTCAAGCGCATCTACGGCGACTGGACTGCCCCCGGAATGTCCACGTGGAAGCCCCTCCTGCTGGAAAACGCCATTACTCCCATCCAGCAGTACAGCTACACCACCGGCAAAAACTCCACCGACTCGGCCATGATTATCGACGCCATGGATCTCCTCTACGGCGGCGAGTGTGAAGGTTTTGTCCTTGTCAGCTCGGACAGCGACTTCACCCGCCTTGCCACCCGGCTTAGAGAGGCGGGAAAAAAGGTCATCGGCATGGGGGAGCGAAAGACTCCCGAGCCGTTCATCGTGGCCTGCGACAAATTCATCTATATCGAGGTCATCCGCAGCGCCGCCGCTGCCGGCACGACGGCCGACGAGGTCTGGGACGTGAACAAGCCCAACCAAAAGCCCCGCCGCCGGGACGCCGACGCCGCCATCACCGCGCAGGGCGTACCGCAGGCGGTGATCGACCTCATTGCCGACTCTCTTTCCATGATCGCCGACGAGGACGGCTACGCCTTCATGGGCGAGCTGGGCAACCTCATTCTCCGCAAGCAGCCCGACTTCGACCCGCGCAATTACGGCTTCCAAAAGCTGACCCAACT
>CARXAY010000039.1 GCA_949093475.1 uncultured Oscillospiraceae bacterium | reverse complement strand
CGGCAAGACCACCCTTTTGAACATTCTGGCGGCGTTGGACAGCCCCACCAAGGGGCGGGTGCTGCTGGACGGCAAGGACATGACGGCGGTGAAGGAGAAGGAGCTGGCGGCGTTCCGGCGGGAGAAGCTGGGCTTTGTGTTTCAGGACTTCAATCTGCTGGACACCTTCTCCCTGAAGGACAACATTTTGCTGCCGCTGGTGCTGGCAGGGAAAAAAGTCTCGGAGATGGAGGCAGCGCTCAAGCCGCTGGCCGAGGCGCTGGAGATCGACAGTCTGCTGAAAAAGTATCCCTACGAGGTGTCCGGCGGACAGAAGCAGCGGTGCGCCGTGGCCCGCGCCCTCATTACCGACCCGCGGCTCATTTTGGCGGACGAGCCCACGGGGGCGCTGGACTCCCGCTCCACCGACCAGCTTTTGGAGCTGTTGGGCCGGATCAACGCCAAGGGCCAGACCATTTTGATGGTCACCCACTCGGTTCAGGCGGCCAGCCACGCGAACCGGGTGCTGTTCATCAAGGACGGGGTGGTGTTCCAGCAGCTCTACCGGCAGGGACAGAGCGAAAACCAGTTCTACAATTCCATCACCGCCGCGCTGGCTGCGCTCCGCTCGGGGGGTGAGGGCCGTGGTTAAGCTCTACCCCCGCTTGGCGCGGCAGAACATCCGCCGGGGCAAGCAGCTCTATCTGCCCTATTTGCTGACCCTGATGGTCACCGCCGCCGCCTTTTATGTGGCGGTGGCGTTGAGCCAGCCCAACGTCTGGCCCGCGGCGAGCATCCGCTACGCCTACCTTTCCATGTTTATGAGCATCGGCACCTTCGTCATTGCGGTGTTTGCCGGGATTTTCCTCACCTACACCGGCCGCTTTTTAGCCAAGGGCCGTCAGCGGGAGCTGGGGCTTTACAACGTTCTGGGCATGGGTAAGCGGCACATTGGGCTGGTGCTGGGATTTGAAAGCCTGTTTTTGGGCGTGGTAGGCGTTGTGGGCGGCATTGCGCTGGGGGTTGCCTTGCAGGCGCTCTTGGGCCGTCTGCTGGGACTGCTCATGGGCCTGCCCCCCTTCGGGGCGGGATTTTCCCCCGCCGCGGCCCTGTCCACCGTGGTGCTGTTCGCGGTGGTGCTGGGATTTAATCTGCTCCTTGACCTGTTCCGCGTCCGCGTCCAGAAGCCGGCGGAGCTGCTGCGGGAGGGAAACGTGGGCGAGAAAGAGCCCAAGGCCCGGTGGCTTCTGGCGGCGGCGGGTTTTGTCACTCTGGGGGCGGGGTATTTCATTGCCCTGACCACCAAGTCCGCCATAGACGCCATGGTCGTGTACTTTTTGGCGGTGCTGCTGGTCATCGTGGGGACGTACTGTCTCTTTACCGCGGGGAGCGTGGTCATCCTCAAGACCCTGCGGAAGAACAAGAGCTACTACTATCAAACGCCCCACTTCATCGGCCTTTCCGGCATGATCCACCGCATGAAGCGCAACGGGGTGGGCCTCGCCAACATCTGCATCCTGTGTACCATGGTGCTGGTGATGATCTCAGGTACGCTGGGGCTTTACGTCGGGGTGCGGCGGAGCGTCAACGACGTGTTCCCGCAGGAGGCGGCCATGACGGTGCGCTACGACCCGCTGGCCGAGACGCCGCTGGATAAGGACGCGCTGAAAGCCGCTCTGGCCGCGTCCATGACGGACAAGGGCTACGCGCCGCAGATGGGGGAGGAGACGGAATACATGGCCTCGGCCTCCTTCCGGGTGCTGAACGATGGCTCTTATGTGGACGCCGCCTCCCGCCCGGAGCAGTTCGTCAACACGGCCCTCTTTACCTTCTTTGACTACGACGCCTATGACCGGGCCATGGGCCGGGGCGCTGTTCCCCGGGACGGCAAGGCCCACGTCTACACCACCGGCAAGCTGCCCGACGGAAGCGCCCTCACCTTGGGGATCGGCCCTGACGCCGCGCCGTGGACGGTGGAGCTGGGCGAGCCCCTGACGGCAGCCCCCAAGGTCACCACCGCCTTGGTCTATGTGTCCGACTTTGAATATACCGTGGTGCTGCCCCGGGAGACGCTGTTGGAGCTGATGGCGGCCCGTCCGGCGGGGGACTATTCCGACTGGCAGATGACATGGAAGTCTTTTTGGGATCTGGGCGGCGATGTGAACGCCCAGCAGGACGACCTTCAGGAGGCCATGTTCGATTTGGTAAACATGGACGCGGGGGAGTATATCTCGCTGGGACTGGAGAGCCGCGCCAACTACGCCGCCGATTACTACGCAATGAACGGCGGATTCCTGTTCCTTGGGATCTTTTTGGGGACGCTGTTTCTGCTGGCGACGCTGCTCATTCTCTATTACAAGCAGCTTTCCGAGGGACGTGAGGATCGAAGCCGCTTCCAGATCATGAAAAAGGTGGGGCTGGAGGAGAGCGACATCCGCCGCTCGGTGAACAGCCAAATGGGGACGGTGTTTTTCGCGCCGCTGTTGGTGGCGGGCATCCATGTGGCCTTTGACTTCCCCATCATCTCCCGCCTGTTCACGCTCTTCGGGCTTTATGATCTGGGGCTGGAGTTGATCTGCACGCTGGGGGTATTCGCCGTGTTTGCGGCCCTTTACGCGGGGATGTACCGGCTCACTGCCCGTGGGTATTGTAGGATGGTCGGGTAAACTGTCCAAATTCCCTCTTGATTTCTCTGCTGTTTTGGTGATAAAATATAAAACAACGAGGGATACGTCTCTCAATCTGAAACAGGAGGGTGATGGGTATGGGACACAGGATCATTACCGTCAGCCGGGAATTTGGCAGCGGGGGACGGGAGGTAGGCAAACGTCTGGCAGAGCGTATGGGCATTGCCTACTATGACCGGGAGATCATCACTGCCGTGGCCCAGCGCAGCGGGCTGGCGGAGGAGTACATTGCCAGCATTTCCGAGCGGGGGGTCAGCGCGTATTACCCCATCACCTTCGGGCACACCTTTGCCCATACCTCGGCCATGCTCGACCCCCATATGGAGGTCATGACCGAGCAGACCAAGCTCCTCAAGTCTCTGGCCCAAAAGGGAGACTGCGTCATCGTGGGCCGCTGCGCCGATGTGGTGCTGCGCGCGGAAGAACCGTTCAACCTCTTTGTCTACGCCGACGAGGACAGCAAGCTCAAGCGCTGCCGTGCCCGGCAGAGTGAGGAGGAAAAGAAGCTCACTGACTCCGAGCTGAAGCGGCGCATGGCCAAGGTGGACAAGGAGCGCGCCCGTTACCGCGCCCTGCTTACCGACCGCCGCTGGGGCGATGTGCGGGGCTATCACCTGTGCGTCAATACCTCCGGGTGGGATATGCGTGATCTGGTGGATGTGCTGACTCCGCTGGTGGAGGCGCACTTCTCCAAAAAATAAGGGCAGGACGCAAAAAAAGGCTTGACAATCGGCGGCGGCTCTGGTAACATATCATATGTTCAGCGGCCCGCCGCCGAATTTGGGGGTATAGCTCAGCTGGGAGAGCGCTTGAATGGCATTCAAGAGGTCAGCGGTTCGATCCCGCTTATCTCCACCACGAAAAAGAGGACATCCTTTTGGATGTCCTCTTTTTTGCCTGCGGGGTAGGCCTTAGTCCAGCACCAGAGAGGGGGCGGAGTAGACCCGGCCGGCCAGCTCTTGGTTGAGTAAGTACAGGCTGCGGGCGTCGTCGCCGAACAGCTCCATCTTGGTGATCAGGTCGGTGGAGTTTTTTTCCTCCTCGCCCTGCTCCTTGATGAACCAATCCAAAAATTGTGTGGTGCGGAAGTCATTGACCTTGACGGCGGCGGCATAGATGGCGTTGATGAGGCTGGTGACATACCGCTCATGCTCCAGACCGGCCTTCAGGGGATCCATCAGGGCGACAAAGGTCTTGTCGGGCTTGGCGATCGCGCCCAGCGGCACGTCCTGATCGTTGTTGTGCAGATAACGGTACATGAGCATGGCGTGATCCTGCTCCTCCTTGGCTTGGATCTCATACCAGTTGGCGAAGCCGTCCAAGCCCTTTTTGGAGTAGAAGTTCGCCATATCCAGATAGAGATAGGCGGAGTACAGCTCCTTATTGATCTGATCGTTGAGCAGCTCGAAAACCGTTTTGTCCATACAAAACACTCCTTTTTTGAGGCATTTTGCCTTGATAGGAGGAAGTATACCATATGGGCGGCGGGTGTCAAGTGGACAGTTTATACAAAAAGACAGCGTGGTTTCCGCCACACTGTCTTTTGTCGGATAGGAGAGAATTACTTCTCGGCGGGATAGGCCGCGTTGAAGAGTTCGATGGCCTTATCGTTGTCGCCGGAGATGATGAGCATGATGTGCGTTCCGTCGGGAGCGACCACGATCTGGCCGTTCTTCGCCATCTCCAGAGGATCGGGGAGATAGCCCTCGAAGCCCTGAATGGTGGTCTGCTTGCGGGCCTCCAGATCCTCTTTGGCGGCGTCCATCTTGCCCTCGGCCACCTCACCGATGACGATGGTGTCCGCGTTGATCATCATGGGGAAGTAACCGATGATGGAGGTGAAGTTCTCCTGATGGATGCCCATGTACTCCTCCATCTCAGCGGGGGAACTCTTCATGCGGGCGCCCAGCTCCACGGCCTCCATGATGGACTTGACCACCTTCATGTCGGGGTCGGAGGCGGAGGTAGTGATGTCATAGCGGTTCACGTCCAGCTCCAGATTCTCGTTGACGGAGACGGTCTCCAGCGTGTCCAGCACGCTGACGGGGAGGAAGGTGTAGCCCGCGGGGTCGAGATAGGGCTTCACACCCTCCTGAAGCTCAAAAGCGATCTCCACGGTCTCCTCGGCGAAGTTGACCACGATGCTGGTCTCGTCAAAGAAGAACAGGGACTCGCCGTCCTCGGGATACCAAGAGGCCGTGCCGCCGTTCAACTCGGTGAGCAAACGCATGGGCACATAGCCCGTGGGCGCGCCGGGGATGGCGGAGGTGTCCACCTCCTCGCCGTCCAGATAGAGGGTGGCGGAGTAGTGGCTGGACAGGGGGACGTCCACCACCTCGGGGGTCTCGTCCTCGTCGGCATTGGGGTTGGGGGCGATGAGCAGGGGAGCGTCCTCGCCGGTGCGAGCCCCGTCGGCGGGCGTCCAGCCCTCGGGCAGGTCGGCCGCCAGAGCGGTGACGCCCAGAGACAGGCACAGGCAGAGGGTCAGGGTGAGTGCAAGGATTTTCTTCATGGTCTTACTCCTTTCGATATTTCTTTCTCAAGGGAGTGATCCTTGAGTAAAGCCGAGATTTAGACGGCGGGGGATCGGGAAAGTTCCCATCATTTGCAAAATTATTTGTCCTCCCGCACCAGAGCCACCAAAACCTCCACCATTTTTTCCAGCGCGGGGATGGGGATAAACTCGTGGACGCCGTGGAAATTCGCGCCGCCGGTGGAGAGGTTGGGGCAGGGGAGACCCTCGTAGGAGAGCCGCGCGCCGTCGGTGCCGCCGCGGATGGGGATCTCCTGCGCCTCCACGCCACAGCGGGCGAAGGCGGCCTTGGCCCGGTGGATGAGGTACATATGGGGCTCGATCTGCGCCTTCATGTTGTAATACTGGTCGGTGAGGGCAAGCTCGACAGTACCCGCGCCGTATTTTTCGTTGAGGTAGGCGGCGATGCGCTCCATGGCGGCCTTGCGGCGCTGGAACTTGTCCATATCGAAGTCCCGGATGATGTATTCCAGCTTGGCCGTGGTCTCGTCCCCCGACATGGCCTGAAGGTGGTAAAAGCCCTCGTACCCTTCGGTGTGGGCGGGGGTCTCGGCGGGGGGAAGCATGGCGTTGAACTCCATGGCCATGAGCAGGGCGTTTTTCATTTTGTCTTTCGCCGAGCCGGGATGGATGTTGAAGCCGTGGACGGTGACCACCGCCCCGGCGGCGTTGAAGTTCTCATACTCCAGCTCGCCCAGCTCTCCGCCGTCCACGGTGTAGGCCACCGCCGCGCCGAAGCCCTTGAGGTCGAAGTGATCCGCCCCGCTGCCGATCTCCTCGTCGGGGGTGACGCCCACGGCAATCGGGCCGTGGGGGATCTCCGGGTGGGCGGCGAGGTACTCCACCGCCGAGAAGATCTCTGCGATCCCCGCCTTGTCGTCCGCGCCTAGCAGGGTAGAGCCGTCGGTGACCACCAGCTCCTGACCGATGTAACGCTTTAAGCAGGCGTAGTCGGCGGCGCGCATGACCTCGCCGTGGCCCAGAGGGATGTCGCCCCCCTGATAGGAGATGATCTGGGGCTTGACGTTCGCCCCCGACGCGCCGGAGGCGGTGTCCATGTGGGCGATCAGGCCGATGCAGGGCACGCCCTCACAGCCGGGGGTGGCGGGAAGGTGGGCATAGACATAGCCAAACGCGTCCATATGGGCGTTTTGCAGGCCGATCTGGCTCAGCTCGGCGGCCAGAGCCTCCCCCAGCACCTTCTGCTTGGCGGTGGAGGGGTGGGTGTCGGAGTAGGGATCGGACTGGGTGTCATAGGAGACGTACTTCAAAAAGCGGTCTAAGACGGACATTTTCCTCATCCTTTCAACCGGTTGTCCCTTGACGGTCGGGGGCGCGTCGGGTAAACTAAGATCATAGAACACATTTTACCATAAGGGAGGGCAAAAAGCTATGGGGATGGAGGAATTTTTCTACCCCTCCAGCGACGGGGAGCATCAAGTCCACGCCACGGTGTGGCTGCCGGAGGGAGAGGTCAAGGGCGTGGTGCAGCTGGTTCACGGGATCTGTGAGTATATCCAGCGCTACGCCCCCTTTGCCGCGTTCCTGAACGCCAAGGGGTTTGCCGTCTGCGGCAACGACCACCTCGGCCACGGCAAAACGGCCAAGGGGGCGGAGGAATACGGCTTTTTTACCGATTGGAAGTGTCTGGTTCAGGATGTGCGCGCCCTGCGGGTGAAGATGGGGGCGCGGTTTCCCGGCGCACCCTACTTTCTGCTGGGCCACTCCATGGGGTCGTTTGTGGCCCGGACGTATCTTATCGACTATCCCGGCACGCTGACGGGGTGCATTTTGTCGGGCACAGGGCAGGAGAGCGCCGCGACGGTGGCCGCGGGGAGGCTTTTGACCGCGCTGGGCGATCCCCACAAGGTCAACAAGCTCTTCTACGAGCTGTCCATCGGGGCGTATAACAATGCCTTCAAGCCCTGCCGCACCTCGGCAGACTGGATCTGCCGGGACGAGGCGGTGGTGGACGCCTATCTGGCCGATCCGCTGTGCAATTTCCAGACCACGGCGGGGATGAACCACGCCATGATGAAGGGCCTGAAGTATGTAGGCAGCCGGAAAAACCTCCAGAAAATGGACAAGGACACCCCCGTCTATTTCTTCGCCGGGGACAAAGACCCTGTGGGCGCGATGGGCAAGGGCGTGTTGAAGGTGGCGGGCTGGTTTCGGGAGGCGGGGTGCAAAGATGTGACCGTGAAGCTCTACCCCGGCGGCCGCCATGAGATGCTCAACGAGACCAATAAGGACGAGGTGTTTGCCGACACGCTGGCGTGGATGGAAAGCAAAATGTGAAAAGGGAGAAACAAAAGAGCCACGCCGCCGGCGTGGCTCTTTTTTGACCAGTTTATCTGTTTTCCACTTCTTTGATGAGATCGACCCGGCGCTGATGCCGCCCGCCCTCAAATTCGGCGGCGAGGAACGCGTCCAAGATCTCCAAGGCCAGATTCGTCCCCGTGACCCCCGCGCCGATGGCCAGCATATTGGCGTCGTTGTGGCGGCGGGTCATCTGGGCCGACCAAGGCTCATGACACAGGGCGCAGCGCACCCCCTTGACCTTGTTGGCCACCATGGACACGCCGATGCCGGTGGTACACACCACCACGCCCAGCCTGCACTGGTCGTCCGCCACGGCGCGGGCGGCTTTTTCTGCAAAAATGGGGTAGTCGCAGCTTTCGGCAGAATGACAGCCAAAGTCCTCGCAGGGGATACCTTTGGCGGCGAGATGGGCTTTCAGGGCCTCCTTCAGGGCGTAGCCGCCGTGGTCGCAGGCCAAGGCGACGGTGAGCGTTTTTTCTTCCATCACAGCTTCTCCATTCCGGCCTTGCGGCCATGATATACCGCCACATAGGCAAAGCCGCAGTCGGCGATCACTTGGTAGACCTCCCGAATGCCCTTGCCTACGTCTTGGACAGTGTGCGCGTCCGAGCCAACGGTGATCAGCTCGCCCCCCAGCGACTTGAAAAGCCGCAGATAGGGGATCCACTCCTCGATGGAGCGCCCCCGCCAAGTGTTGACCTCCATGGCCTTGCCGTCCTGCGCGGTGCGGCGGAGGATGGCGATGGTGCGGTCGCGGAAGTCCCCCTCCAAAAGGGAGAAGGGATGGGGGCCGCGGTCGTTGATATAGCGCAGGGGATAGATCACATGGCCCAGCGTATCATAGCAGTCGGGGAAAGTCACCAGCTTCTCCAGCGAGCCGAGATAGTCCTCCAAGGTGCGCTGGCAGGCGTCGTGGTCGGGGTAGTCGGCGTAATAAAAGTCGGTCTTACCCTTCATGGCGCGGTAGTTGTGTACCGAGCCGATGACGAAGTCCAATTGGGGCTGGGCGGCCAAGACGGCCCGGGCCGCGTCGGGGTTTTCATAGACCTCTCCCAGCTCCATCCCCTGCGCCAGCGTCAGCCCTTGCGGCAGAGCGGCACGGGCCTCCGCCACAGCGGCGTTGTAGGGCGTCCAGTCGTAGGTGTAGTTAGGCTCGCCCTGCAAGGTGACCAGATCCCAGTGGTCGGTAAGGCAAAGATGGGTCAGCCCTGCGGCGCTTGCGGCGCGGGTCATCTCCAAAACCGTGTTGTGGCCGTCGGGGGAGCAGAGAGAATGGGTGTGGGTGTCGCCAAGAAACATGAGAAGGATCTCCTTTTGCAAAAGAATCAGAAGGGCCAAGAGGGCAGGAACGCCAAGAGGTTGTGAGAATACCAGCTGGGCATGGTCAGGCCGATGAGGGCGGGGTAGAAAAGAACGTACAGCGCCACGGAAACGGAGGTCACGCCGTAGACGGGAAGCCGCCACTTGGCCCATTTGCACTCCATCAGGTCGTTGAATACATAGCAAATGCAGAAGATCAGGAACAAAATGGAGGGGAAGTAGTGGTAGGCGAAGGTGGTACGGCCGATGAACACCCACGGGAGGAACTGGGAGAGGAAGGCCACCACCAAAAAGAGGGCCTTGCCGCACCGCCGCTGGACAAAACGCACCGCCACGGCGATGAGGGAGAGCAGCCCCGC
>CARXAY010000038.1 GCA_949093475.1 uncultured Oscillospiraceae bacterium | reverse complement strand
GACGTGCTCATCCCCCGGCCGGACACCGAGACCCTGGTGGACCGGGGGGTGCTGTTCGTCCGGGATATGCCGGAGGGCGCCCGGGTGCTGGATCTGTGCGCCGGGAGCGGCTGCGTGGGACTGGCCATCGCCAAAAACTGCCCTGACGCCAAGGTGCTTTTGGGGGACATTTCCGAGGGCGCGCTGCGGATCTGCCGCCAGAATACCCGCCGCAACGGCTTGACCGCGCAGGTCTCCTCCTGTCAGGTGGACGCGCTGGAAAAGCCCAGCGCCGCCCTGTGGGATTTTGACGTGATCGCCGCCAACCCGCCCTACATCCCCACCGGGGATCTGGACAGGCTGGAGGTCGCCAAATTTGAGCCGCGGCTGGCTCTGGACGGCGGCACAGACGGCCTCGATTTCTACCGTGCCATCACGGAAAAGTGGGTCTCCACCCTCCGTCCCGGCGGATGGCTGCTCTGCGAGGTCGGGATCGGTCAGGTGGGCAAGGTGGAGGAGCTGTTCGCCCGCTGCGGCCTGCGGGAGATCCAGAGTTATCAGGACACCGGCGACATTTGGAGAGTTGTCGAGGGCCGTTTGAAGCGTTAAACACACTTCATAAGGAGGAAGAAATACATGGCTGACAAGAAAAAGACCGTCCCCACCGCCGCGCCGGCGGCTGACCGCCGCAAGGCGCTGGAGACCGCCATCGCGCAAATCGAGAAGGATTACGGCAAGGGCGCGATCATGCGTCTGGGCGAAAATCAGGGGGTCGTGGTGGACTCCATCCCCACCGGCTCGCTGTCTCTGGATCTGGCGCTGGGCATCGGCGGCGTTCCCAAGGGACGCATCATCGAAGTCTACGGCCCGGAATCCTCCGGCAAGACCACTCTGGCCCTCCACGTGGTGGCCGAGAGCCAGAAGCGGGGCGGCGAGGTGGCCTACATCGACGCCGAGCACGCCATGGACCCCAGCTACGCCCGGGCTTTGGGGGTGGATATCGACTCCATGCTCATCTCCCAGCCGGACACCGGCGAGGACGCGCTCCAGATCGTGGAGATGCTGGTGCGCTCCGGTGCGGTGGACGTGGTGGTGGTGGACTCCGTCGCCGCGCTGGTGCCCCGTTCCGAGATCGAGGGCGACATGGGCGACAGCCATGTGGGCCTGCTGGCCCGGCTCATGTCTCAGGCCCTTCGCAAGCTGGCCGGCTCTATCGCCAAGACCAACTGCATCGTCATCTTCATCAACCAGCTTCGCGAGAAGGTGGGCGTGGTCTACGGCAACCCGGAGGTGACCACCGGCGGCCGCGCACTGAAGTTCTATTCCTCCGTCCGCATCGACGTGCGCCGCATTGAGGGCATTAAGGTCGGGGGCGAGGTCATCGGCAACCGCACCCGCGCCAAGGTGGTCAAAAACAAGGTCGCCCCCCCCTTTAAGGAGGCGGAGTTTGACATCATGTACGGCGAGGGCATCTCCAAGATCGGCGAGCTGATCGACTTGGGCGTCAAGCTGGATCTGGTGCAGAAGTCCGGCTCATGGTTTGCCATCGGCGAGACCCGCATCGGGCAGGGCCGGGACGCCGCCAAGCAGTATTTGAAGGATCACCCGGAGGAGGCCGCCGCGCTGGAGGAGGAGATCCGCAAAAACGCCTACAAGCTCATGAGCAATCAGGAGCGGGTCGCCGCCAAGGCCGCAGGCCGGGCAGTGGACGTCGCCGCCGACGATCTGGACGATGAGGATTGAGTCCCTCTCCCCTTCTCAAAGGGTTCAGGGGCGTTGGATCGCTGTGCTGGCAGACGGCTCCAAGCTCAAGCTCACCGACCGGGAGATGGTGGATTTCTCCCTGTACGCCGGGCTGGATTTGCCGGAGGACACGCTGGCCCGGCTTCGCGACGCCGCCGGTGAATCGGCGGCGCGGCGGCGGGCAGCCAACATTCTCTCCGCACGGCCGCTCAGCCGCCGGGAACTGGAAAAGCGGCTGACGGAAAAGGGGGAGACCCCCGCTCACGCGGCGGCGGCGGCGGACTACATGGAGCATCTGGGCTATCTCAACGACGAAGCCTACGCCAAGCTGCTCTCGGAGCATTACGCCGCCAAGGGCTACGGCCCGCGCAAGGTGCGCGACGAGCTGTACCGCCGGGGCGTGCCCCGGGAGCTTTGGGACGGGGCGCTGGCGGAGCTGCAAGAGCCGGACGACGCGTTGGACGCCTTGGTCGCCGCCCGCCTGAAGCGTATCCCCCGGCCCGACCGGGCCGACCTAAAGCGGGTCAGCGACGCATTGGCCCGGCGGGGCTACGGCTGGAGCGATATTTCGGCGGCGATCCGCCGCTATCAGCAAGAGCATGAGGTGGAATGGGAGGACGAGACATTTTGAAGATCGCGTTTATTTCCCTTGGGTGCGCCAAAAATCTGGTGAACAGCGAGCAGATGATGGCCCTGTGCGTGAAAGGCGGCCACACCATCGTGGATCGCCCCGACGGGGCGGACGTGGCGGTGGTGAACACCTGCGGCTTTATCGACTCCGCCAAGAGCGAAGCCATCGACCAGATCTTGGCCCTTGCGGCCCTCAAGGACGAGGGGCGGCTGGGCAAAATTCTGGTGGCCGGTTGTCTCTCCCAGCGGTATCAGGACGAGATGCTGGAGGAGCTGCCTGAGATCGACGGTCTGCTGGGCACAGGCAGCTATACCGACATTTTAGAGGCGCTGGAGGCCATGGCTTCGGGGGATGTGCCCACCTATTTCGGCGACATCCATCATACCATAGAAGACGGCGCGCGCATCGTGACCAAGCCCCTTTACTCCGCCTACTTAAAGATCGCCGAGGGGTGCGACAACCGCTGCGCTTACTGCGTGATCCCCTCCCTGCGCGGCCGTTACCGCTCCCGGACGGTGGAGTCTCTGGTGGCCGAGGCCAAGTCTCTGGCCGAGCAAGGCACAAAAGAGCTGATCGTGGTGGCGCAGGACATCACCCGCTATGGCCTTGACCTTACCGGCGAGCGGATGCTGCCCCAGTTGCTCTTGGAATTATGTAAACTTCCCTTCCGCTGGATCAGGCTTCACTACCTCTACCCCGACGAGTTCACCGACGAGCTGATCGAGGTCATTGCCAGCGAGCCGAAGATATTAAAATACTTGGACATCCCCATCCAGCACGCCAACGACTCTCTCCTGCGCGCCATGAACCGCCGGGGGACGAAGGCGGAGATCATGGCCCTTTTTGAGAAGCTGCGGGCCAAAATTCCCGGCTTGGTCATCCGCACCTCCCTTATCACCGGTCTTCCCGGCGAGGGGGAAGCGGAGTTTGAGGAGCTGTGCGAGTTCCTGCGCTGGGCCAAGTTGGAGCGGGCGGGGATCTTCCCCTTCTCCCCCCAAGAGGGCACGCCGGCCTTTGCCATGCCCGGTCAGGTGGGCGAGGAGGAGGCCGCGCGGCGCGCCGAGCTTCTGGTGGAGCTGCAAAGCCGCATCATGGACGAGTATAACGAATCCCGGCTGGGCGGCGTTTTGGAGGTTTTGTGCGAGGGCTTTGACCCGGAGGCTGGGTGCTACGTGGGCCGCAGCTACGCCGATTCCCCCGACGTGGACGGTCACGTCTACTTCACCGCCGCCGGGGGCACAGTAGCCGCGGGAGATTTTGTCCGGGTTCATATCACCGGGGTCACCGACGGCGACCTTTTGGGAGAAATGGAGGAGCAAGCATGAATTTACCCAACAAACTGACGGTTTTGCGCATCGCCCTTGTGCCTGTCTTCATGGTGCTGGCCTATCTTCCCTTTCCGGGGCATATGTACGCCGCGCTGGCGGTGTTCATTTTGGCCAGCCTGACCGACTTTTTGGACGGTCATCTGGCCCGGAAGCTGAATCTGATCACCGATTTCGGAAAATTCATGGACTCTTTAGCGGACAAGATCTTGGTGCTGGCCGCTCTCATTTGGCTGGTGGAGGCGGACAAAATGCCCGGCTGGTGTCTGTTCATCGTCATGGCCCGGGAGTTTGCCGTCACCGGCCTGCGGCTGGTGGCCGCCAACACCGGGCGGGTCATTGCCGCCGGGTGGTCGGGCAAGGTCAAGACCGCGTCCACCATGGTGTGCATCTGCCTCATCATGCTTTTGAGCGAGATGTCCTTTATTCCCGCCGCCACCCTGCGGGGGGTGGAGCTGGTCTGCGTGGCGGTGATTTTGGTCACCACCGTCTACTCCGGCATCGAGTACTTTATGAAAAACAAGGACGTGTTCAGCGGCCAGATGTGAGAAGCGTGAACAAAAAGAGGGGGTGGCTGCCGCCACCCTCTCTCTTTATTCGCCTACAAGCCGCTCCAACAGGCCAAAGGCATTTTCAAACGGCGTCATGACCACCCCTTCGCCCTCAGCGACGGTGAAGGCCAGCTCCAGCGAATTGGCCTTGTCCTCCCCCCACTGGAATTCCAGCCGTGGGGTCGGCTCGTCGGGGTCGCCCAGCTCCAAGGAGAACTGGAAGGGGTCTGCGGTGACCGTCAGCGCGGTGAGCCGACACTCGATGTCCAGCTTGCAGTCGATGAAAACCCTCCCCGGCTCTTCCAGCGGCCGCACCGGGTCGGTCAGCTCCATCTGGGGCAGGCCCAGCGTGTTCAGCAGGGCGTTCATCTCCTCCGCGCTCACTGTGATGGACAGCCCATAGCCGCTGCCCTCCTGCCACAGCGCCGTTCCGTGGGCCTCCACAAAGTCCTTGAGCGCAGCCCGATCCGCCTCGGAAAGCCCCAGCTCCCGCACCTTGGCAAGCTCGGCGCACAGCGCGGACACGGTCTCCTGCGCCTCTTCCAGCTTCCCGTCGGCGAAATACCAGTCCGCCAGCTCCTCCCCTGCCGCCTCCACGGCCTGCGCCTTCAGCTCCTTGGCAAAGCCGACGCCGTACCACTCCTCCCCCAGCACGCCGGGCAGTCGGAGAGCGGCGGCGTCCTTATTTATGTTAACCTCTATATCCGTCGAGCCGTCCTCGTCCGCCAGCGTGAAGTCGGTCAGAGACAGGGCCAGTCCGTCCCCGTCCGCCTGCAAATTCAGGTTGCCCGATACGCCGAAGCGGACGCCGTCCACCTCGCCCTGTCCCAAAACGCCCAGCGCGGCGGGGTTGGGAAGAGCGCGCAGATTGTCCACTGCCTCGTAGGCGGCCTCATTGGGGGCGGGCGGGGCGTGCTTTTCGGCGTTAAAAACCGCCACCCACACCACGGCGACGACCACCGCCGCCGCGATCACCGCAGGGATGAGCCACGGGTGTTTTTTCTTTTCGGTCATATCTTTCCCTCCTTCGGAATCCGTTCGGTCAGCTCCACGGGCGCGTCATAGCCGTTCAGACGCCAGTAGCGGTTCTGCCGCTGGCTGCCCTCCCACTCTATGCCCACCGCCATGGCCCACTTGTCCGGGCCGACGAGCTGGAGTGGGACGGTAAACGCCGCCTCTCCCTCGATGACCGCCGCCGGGGCGCGGTCGCCCTCGGTGTAGTAGAGGTCTTGGCGGTAGAGGAAGTAGCATCCCCCCGCCGGGGTGGCGGTCATTTGAATCTTTTGATTCAGGTCGATCTCCATGTCCAGCGCCCGGCTCTCCCCGCCCTGCCAGTGGTAGAGCTTCACGTCGGCATACAGGTCAAAGGCGTCCCGCGCCGTATAGTAGATGTGGGAGAGGTCGTCGCTGGCGGCAAAGTCCACCACCGTGCCCCATTCCGCGCCCGACGCCAAGGTGTTCCCGGTATGGGTGAGCCGCTGGGTCTCCACCGTGTCGTCGGGCAGGACGGTCAAACGGTACAGCTCGTCGTTTTTCAGGTAGACCGCCTGCGTTTCGTCGGCGTTTACCGTCAGTTCCTCCTGCCCCGCGTCCAGCGCCAGCAGCTCTCCCCGGTGGTTGAGATAATAGGACGCGCCGTCGCCGCTGTCTTGGGCCGTATAGAACCGGCCCTTCAGCGTCTCGCAGGTATATCCGCCCCACAAGGCCCAATCCCGCGCCGCCGGGATCAAATAGCTCTCGCTGGACACGTCCAGCCGCACTGGCGCGGCCATGGTGTCCACCTCGTAATAGTACCACGCCCCGCCGTGATCCTCCCGCTCCTCCCGGAGAAGGAATTCCGTGAAGGCGGCGTTGCTCCACATCAGCATCAGATTGGGCAAGGGGGTGACTTCCCCGTCCCGCCAGAGGTAGTAGTTGTTGGGATAGTAGCCGCCGTCATAGCCGCCGTAGACATGGTATCCCCAGCCCCAGTCCTCCCCGCCAGACCCGTTGGACTCGTCGCCCCTGTGCCAAAAGAGGCAGTTCCCGTCCGTGCCCACGCCCCAGAGGGTGTCCCCTGCCGGAACGTCCACGGCAATGGATTTGCGATCCTTGGCCCGCCACAGGCGGTATGACCCCGGCTCTTGATCGTCGTCCACGTTCCAGCCGTAGACCACCACTGTGCCGTCGGTTGAAGGCCGGAGGATATCCAAACTCACGCCTTCTCCAAAGGTCTGGATCTTCCAGTTCTCTCCGGTGTTCAGTTCCCGGCAGCCGAGGGTAGTCACGCCGGTGTCGTCCACCTTGGTGAAAAATACCGCGCTCCCCGCCACCGCGGCGGTGTCCCAGTCGGTGCGCTCCAACGTGCGTCCGTCAAAGAGGTAGTAGTCCCCCATGGGGACGTAGGTATAGCTGAGCTGTGCGCTGGACAGTGCCTCCGTCACCCGCCGCGCCTTGGCCACGGCGTCCTTGTCCCGCGCTTGGAGGAGGAGATACCGCCCGTCGGCGGTGCCGTCCATGATCCAGAAGCCGTCCTCCTCGATGTTCCACACCCCGTCCATGCTGACGATGCCATCGTCTGAGTAGGTCATGCCGGTGGGCTGGTATTTCTGCGGCCATAGGGCGGCGGTCAGTTGGAGCGCCAAGGCCGCCGCCACAAAAAGCCCCACCCGGCGCGCCCAGCGCAGCTTGGAGGAGAGTTCTTTCTTCTCCGAGGTAGGAGCATCCGGGACATGGGTCTCCCCTGTCCCGGCCGTTTTCGGTTGCTGTTCCTTGGAGCGTTCTTGAGGCAGGGGCGCGCCGCAGTCGGGGCACTCTCCCGTTCCAAGGGGGGAAGAACAGCCGCAGACCCGGCACTTTACCGTCTCTGTCATAGGGTACTCCCCCGATCCTGAAGCCAACTGGGCAGATCCTTGGCCTTCACCCCGGACACCAGCCCCGCCGCGGCAAAGAGGATGATGATGGACGTGCCGCCGTAGCTGAAAAAGGGCAGGGGCAGCCCCACCACGGGGAACACATAGAGGGTCATGGCCACGTTGATGACCGTCTGGGCCAAAAACATCCCGCCGAAGCCGAAGGCCACCAGCGCGGTCATGGGAGTGGCGGCGTGCCGCCCCACCCAGAAGCAGCGGATGATGATGGCGGTGAGAAGGAGAAGCATCACCGCGCAGCCCACGAAGCCCAGCTCCTCGCCGCAGACGGCAAAGATCTCGTCGGTATATTGGGCAGGGATGATGCCCCGCTGGGTCTGGCTGCCCTGTAGATAGCCCTGCCCGGTGATGCCGCCGGTGGCGATGGCCATGACGCAGTGTTCCTGCTGCCAGCCCGCGCCGCCGGGGTCATTTCGCAGGAAGATGATGGTGACGCGGCTGCGGATATAGGCGGGCAGCTTGTTCCAAAGGAGGGCCACCGCCCCCACCACACCGCCGAAGCCCAGCGCGAACCAGCCCCACTTCACCCCGGCGCACCACATGATGATGATAAGCATGAGAACGTAGAGGAGGGACATTCCGTAGTCCTTGGAAATCACCAGATTCAGCGCCGCGAAAAAGAGGCCGTGGGCGGCAATGAGGATCACGCTCAACGGATGGGCCAGCAGCTCTTTTTCCTTCAGCTTGGCGCACTGGTAAGCCAGCAAAAGCACCAGAAACAGCTTGACCACCTCGGCGGGCTGGATGTTGATGGGCAGGCCGGGAATGGGGATCCAGTTCTTGTTCCCCGAATCCCCCGCCCGGCCAAAGGGGATGAGGGCCAGCAGAATGGCAATGTTGAACGCCAGCATCAACTTCCACAGCTTTTCGGTGAACAGCTCGATATCCACCAGCGTGAACACCGCGTAAGCGACAATGCCGATCAGGATGCCGATGCCTTGGATCATCACATAGCGGTTGCCGTTGTGGAGGTAACGGGTGGCGCTGTAAATGAGCAGCAGGCCAAACCCGCTGGCGGCCAGACACAGCCCCAGCAGAACCATATCCCCCTTATGGAAAAAGTCCTGCACGGTCTTTTTCATTTCCAGCCCCTCCCTTCCGGCGGTTTAGACGGCGTTTGCACCAAAATCGTTGCTTTCATTGTAGCATGGCGGCGGAAAAAAAGAAAGGGCGAACTTGCGGTTTTTTCCAACCTGTGGTATGCTTACAAAAAACCGAAGGAGGTGACCGAGCGTGACCGTTCTGACCCACTCCCCCGCCGAGACCGAGCAGGTGGGGCAAGCCCTTGCCGCCCGGCTCACGGCGGGGACGGTGCTGGCCCTGCGGGGGGATCTGGGCGCGGGCAAGACCGCCTTCACCCGCGGGCTTGCACGGGGACTGGGGTACAAGGGCGCGGTCACCAGCCCCACCTTCACCATCGTCAACGAATACGAGGGCGGCCGCCTGCCCCTGTTCCACTTCGACCTCTACCGTCTGGAGAGCGCCGACGAGCTTTGGGACATCGGCTGGGAGGACTATCTGGATCGGGGGGGCGTGTGCGCCGTGGAGTGGAGCGAGCGGGCGGAGGAGCTGTTCTCGGACGCCGCCGCAGTCACCCTCCACCCGCTGGACGACGAGACCCGTGAGATCACCATCGAGGGGGTGGGCGAATGAACATTTTGGCTCTGGAGGCTTCCGCCAAGGCGGCAAGCTGCTGCGTGTGCCGGGACGACTTTCTGCTGGCCCAGTCCTATCAGCACAGCGGTCTCACCCACTCCCGCACCCTCCTGCCTATGGTGGAGGATCTGCTGAAAAACAGCGGGCTTTCTCTGGACGACATGGAGCTGATCGCCGTTGCCAACGGCCCCGGCTCGTTTACGGGGCTTCGCATTGGCGTCTCCACCGCCAAGGGACTGGCTTGGGCCAAGGCGCTGCCCTGCGCCGGATGCTCCACGCTGGAATCCATGGCTTGGAATCTGAGCCATCTGGAGGGGGCGGACATCTGCTGCGCCATGGACGCCCGGCGCAGTCAGGTCTATGCCGCCCGCTTCGTCATTGAGGAAGGACGGCCCGTGCGCCTGCGCGCCGACGAGGCCATTTCCGTGGCTCAGCTGGCCGATGAGGTGGAAAATCGTAAAAAACCGCAGATTTTGGTTGGCGACGGCTGGGAACTGTGCTATAA
>CARXAY010000037.1 GCA_949093475.1 uncultured Oscillospiraceae bacterium | reverse complement strand
GCTGCCGGGGATGCCCTGCGCGAACTCCAGCCCGGTCAGGGAATTCTCCGCCGCAAAGTGGGCCAGCTTCGCCAGCAAAACGCCGCTTTGCGCGATGATCTGCCCATCCGCCAGCGTCAGAGCGTTCAACCGGGCCGAGGACAGGATCACCCCGTCGTATCCACTGTCGGCGGCCAGAATGTTCGATCCATTTCCAAAAAAGAAGGGTTTTATGCCATTCTCATGGCAAAGTTTCAAAATTTCTCCCGCCTCCGCCACGCTCTTGGGGCACAAAAACCACCGGGCAGGGCCGCCAATGCGGAAGGTGGTGCGCTCGCGCAGCGGCGCTTGCTCGTAAAGCTCCAGTTCCGGCATTGCTACGCGCCAATTCACGTTTTCCCTCATGTCCCCGCCTCCCAAACGATGATGATACCTATTATAACAAATTCCCCTTGCAAATAGAATACCCTGTGCATAATTTGTCTGGTATTTGGAGGAAATCCCCCGCCCGGCGCATAGGCGCAGGGATTTTGGAAATGCTACCTTTGCCCGAAAAAGAGGAGGAGAAGGTATGATTTTAGATAAAATCGCCCTGTTTCTCGCCGTCATCGGCGGGCTGAACTGGGGCTGCGTCGGACTGTTCAAGGTGGATCTCGTCGCCTATCTCTGCGGCGGCGTGACCACCCCTCTGGCGCGGATCATTTATGTCGTGGTCGGTCTGGCGGCTCTGTGGTGTATCACCCTCCTGTTTCGCGACACTTCCAGCGAGACAGGCCGCACCCAAACTGCCTAAGGGAAAAGCCCGCCGTACGGCGGGCTTTTTCTTGCCTATCAAGCCTCCAGCGGCAGGCGGATGGTCACCCGGCAGCCGCCGCCTTCGGCGTTGGAAAGGGTCAGCGTACCGCCGTGGCGGGTAATGATCTCGTCGCACACCGCAAGGCCGATCCCTGAGCCGCGGGCCTTGGAGGAGCCTTTGTAAAACTTATACTTTACATGGGGCAGCTCGTCCTCTGGGATCCCGGGGCCGTAGTCGCGGATGGTGATGACCGCCTCGTCCCCCTCCTTGCTGATGGCGCTCTCGATGCGCTCTCCCGAACCGCCGTGCTTGGCGGCATTGTCCAAAATGTTGCAAAAGACCTGCCGCAGACGCTGGGGGTCGGCCTCGATGGGAGGAAATTCCTCCTCGCAGTCGGTGTGGGTCAGGGTGATGCCCTCCCGGCGGAAAAACTCCCGGTAGGTATACACCGCGTCCTCTAACTCCGCCTTGATATCCACCGGCTCGATGGAGAGGGTAAAACGCCCGTCCTCAATGCGGGTGAAGTCCAGCAGCTCCTCCACCATGCTGGTGAGCCGCCGCGCCTCGCTGACGATGATGGAAAGGCCCTTTTTCATGTCCTCCGCGTCCCGCAGCTCGCCGCTGGCCATGGTCTCCGCCCAGCCGTTGATGGCGGTAAGGGGGGTGCGCAGCTCATGGGACACCGAGGAGATAAATTCGCTTTTCAGCTTTTCCGCCTGATTGATCTTCATAGACATATCGTTGATGGCGTCCACCAGATCGCCCACCTCGTCGTCCGAGCGCTTTTCCATCTGAATGCCGTAGCTTCCCCCGGCGATGCGCTGGGCGATGTCGGTCACCCCCGCCACCGGCTCGACGATGGAGCGGACGAAATAGAGGTTGGAAAAATAGACGATGGCGATGATCAGCGCACCCACGCCAAAGGCCAGAAGCACCACCAGCGCGATCTGGCGGTCTACCAGCTTCAAGGAGGTCACCAGCCGCACCACGCCCACCACGCTGCCGTCATAGAGGATGGGGGACGCCACGCACATGATATGCTCCCCGGTGTTGGGGTCGCTGCCCGTCCAAGGGGTCAGCTCCTTGTTCTCGATCGCCCCGGCGATGTCCGCCGTACCCGGCGCAGAGCCGGCGGTCAGCCCGTAGGAGGAATACTGGATGCGGCCAAAGGGGTTGATGAACTGGATCTCTAAGTTGCCCTTATCCTCAAACTCCGCCACATAGCTGGCGGCGCGGTTGTTGTATTCCGTCTCGGTGAAGTTGCGGAAGCTCCGGGTGGCCATGGTGGCGCGGGCCTCCAAATCGGAGGACATGGTGGAGTAATAGAAACTGGACATGGCCAGCGAAAAGGCGGAGACGCCCAGCAGAACGATGAACAGCACCGCCGCAAGGGAGTTGGCCATCCACCGCTGACGGATGCCGCGGGAGCGCGTGCGCTTTTTTGCCATGTCAACGCCCCCACTTATATCCATAGCCCCAGACGGTGGTGATAAACTTGGGGGTCTGGGGGTCGTCCTCGATCTTCAGGCGCAGACGGCGGATGTTCACGTCCACGATCTTCAGCTCGCCAAAATAATCCTTGCCCCAGACAACGCTCATGATCTCCTCCCGGGAGAGGGCCTTGCCGGGGTTTTCCAGAAACAGCTTCATAATGGAGTATTCCACCTGCGTGACCTTGACCCGCTGCCCGTTTTTCTCCAGCGTGCGGTTGCGGGTGTTCAGAAGGAAGGGCGGGTAGCGCACCGTGTCGTCCGCACTCACAGGCGTCTCCTCCCTGTCGCCGATGCGGCGGTAGATGGCGTCCACCCGGGCGGTCAGCTCGGCGGGAGAAAAGGGCTTGGTCACATAGTCGTCCGCGCCGGTCATCAGCCCCGTGACCTTGTCCATCTCCTGCGTGCGGGCCGTGAGCATGATGATGCCGATCTTGGAGTTGGAGGCGCGGATGCGCCGGCAGACCTCAAAGCCGTCCATCTCGTCGGGGAGCATGATATCCAGCAGGGCCACCTTGATGTCCGGGTTGCGGCGAAGCTGCTCCAGCGCCTCCTCCCCCGTGCCCGCCTCAATGGTCTCATACCCTGCCCGCTTCAGGTTAATGACCACAAAGCTGCGGATATTGGTTTCATCTTCCAATACCAAAACCTTTTTCATGGTAAAAACCTCCTTAATTCTCCGTAGACCATTCTGTGCGGATCAGGTGAAACCGCTGATGCACGTCCTCCTTTGCCATTCCGGTGTCCAACACCTCCGGAAACAGCTCGTAGGCGTAGGTTGCGGTGGTGTCGCTGGCGAGGATCTGGCGTTCTCCCTGCGCGGCGCGGCTCTGCTGGGTCGTACCGGTGAGCTTGTAGAGGATCATAAAGGGCCGGGCGGCTTTTTCCTCTCCCTCGTAGAGGGAGAAAAAGACGGCCCGCTCGTCAGAGGTGGTGGAATCCTTGCGGGAGATGGTCAGCCGGCCCAGCCACTCCTCCGGGATGGTAAAATACCAGCCGTCGGTGACGGTATGGTAGGTGGTCTGCACCGTGTGGGGCGTGCCCTTGGGGTCGAACTGCCTCCAGTCCAGCAGCCAGAAATCGTCCGTCGCCCCCATAGCCCGCGGAACGGAAACAGGACGGGGAACTTCCATTACGCCGTCGCGGTTGATATCAATTCCGTTGACCGCCGTATAGCTGCGGATGGTCTCCTCGCTTCGCAGAGTCTCACTATTGAGGGTGATATTGGTGAATTGACCGTCCCGGCAGGCCAGAATATCCACCACCTGATCGCTGCTCTCCGGGAAGCTGGAGGTGACAAAGATGGCAGGGGTCATATCCATCAGGTTGCCCCCGCGCAGAATGCGGATCTCGTTGATCCCGGCGGTGAGGGCGGCGGTGCCCTTCAGCTCCAGCACCGCGCCGTCATAGTCGTAAAAATCCGCCCGGCTGACCCCTTCCTCGCCGTTCTGGAGGGTGAGGGCCACCAGCTCCTTCGCCCCGTCCTCGTCCAGATCGGCCAGACGGAAGCGGGTGTAGCTGTCCACCCAGAGAAGCTCGATCCCCTCCACGTCGTCCAGACTGTATGCGCCCAAGGCGTGATCCGTGGCGGAGATCTGCCAAGAGACCACCACCTCCTTGGCGGAAGTGCCGCCCACGTCCTCGTAGGCCACCGAAGCAATGGCGCTGCCCACCCCTTCGATGACGCAGCTCTGCTCATAGCTGTCGTCGTCCCGCTGGCAGAAGATGTAGATTTTCAGCGGACGCTCCGCGCCGGACACCCGGAAGAAGGCCACAGCGGACTCCTGAACCCCGTCGCCGTCCAGATCCTGAAGCTGGACGGTCTGGGTGTTGCTCCCCGACTGGGGCGCAATGGACTCCCCGCCGATGGACGTTCTGATCTCGCTGATGACGGCGTTGAGGTTGCGGTAGTCCTCCGGCGGCTCAGGCAGGGCAAACATATCGCCCGACTCCCGGCCCATACAGCCGCTCAGCAGCAGCGCCAGCGCAAGAGTGAAGCACACGGCGAGGATACGGCGAAATTTCATGGCCCTTCCCTCCTTTTGGGGACGTTTGACAGTATTGCTTTTATTATAGCAGTTGGGACAGAAAAAAACAAGGGAGAAGCACCGCTCCTCCCTTGTTTTTTGTCGGGTATTCTTACTTCGCCGCCTTGTTGGCCTTGATGGCCTCAATGAGGGCGGGGGTGACCTTAAAGAGGTCGCCGGTGATGCCGTAAGTAGCGCACTCAAAGATGGGCGCGGAGGCGTTTTTGTTCACCGCGATGATGCACTCGGAGTCCTGCATCCCGGCGCGGTGCTGGATCGCCCCGGAGATTCCCAAAGCGATGTAGATGCGGGGGTGGACAGTCTTACCGGTCTGGCCCACCTGATGATCCACGCTGATCCAGTCGGCGTCCACGCAGGCGCGGGATGCTCCCACCACGCCGCCCAGCGTGTCGGCCAGCTCCTGCGCCAGCGCAATCCCCTTCTGGGGGTCTTTGCTGATGCCGCGGCCCACGGCCACCACCACGTCGGCGCCGATGAGATCCACCATCTTCTTGGCGGTCTTCTCGATCTTGACGATGTCCACATGGATGTCGCTCTTGTCCAGCTTCACATCCACCTTTTCCACCACGGTCTTGGCGGCGCCCGCCTCGTCAAAGGGCTGGGTCTGCATCACGCCGGGACGGACGGTGGACATCTGGGGACGGAAGCGGGGGCAGATGATGGTGGCCATCAGGTGGCCGCCAAAGGCGGGACGGGTCATCTTCAGGTTGGTGTTTTCCTCAAACGCAGTGTTGTCCACGTCGATGGTAGAGGTGGTGCGAAGGAAGTTCTTATACTTCTCCACGTCCACATCAAGGTGGGTGCAGTCGGCGGTCAAGCCGGTGTGAAGCCGGGCCGCGCAGCGCGGGCCAAGGTCACGGCCGATGTTGGTTGCGCCGATGAGGAAGATCTCGGGCTTTTTGTCTTCAATGAGGTCGCACAGCACCTTGGCATAGCCGTCGGTGGTGTAGTCCTTCAGCAGGGGGTGGTCACAGGAGTAGACCTTGTCCGCGCCGTAACCGCCCAGCGCCTTCAGGTAGTCCTCCTTGACGCCGCTGCCCAGCACCACGCCGCACAGCTCCACGCCCAGATCGTTGGCCAGCTTGCGGCCCTCGCTGAGGAGCTGGTAGCTGGTGGACATGATCACGCCGTCGCGCTGCTCACAAAATACCCACACGCCCTTGAAGGCGGCGGTATCACTGCTGTTATAAGCCATGTCTCGTCACTCCTTCCCTTAAATGATGTGCTTGGCGTCCAGCAGCTTCACCAGCTCCTCGCAGGTGGCCTTGCCGTCGCCTTCCAGCATCTGGCCCGCGCCCTTCACCGGGGGGGAGAAGGACTTGTAGACGTTGGTGGGAGAGCCTTGGAGGCCGATGGTGTCCACCTCGATGAGGGGATCGTCCTTCAGCGTCTCATAGTCGTAGACCTCCAAGGGCTTCTGGTAGCACTCCATCACGCCGCCCACGCTCATGTACCGGGGCAGGTTCAGCTCCTTGATACAGGTGAGCAGACAGGGGGTGTTGACCTTCAGGAGCATAAAGCCGTCCTCCAGCATCCGCTTGACGGTGAGGGTGTTGCCCTCCTTCTTGATATCCGCCACATAGCTCACCTGAGGCAGGTGGAGCTTCTCGGCGATCTGAGGGCCGACCTGCGCGGTGTCGCCGTCGATGGCCTGACGGCCGCAGAACACCACGTCCTCCGGGCCGACCCCGATCTTGTTGATGGCGGCGGCCAAGATCTGGGAGGTGGCAAAGGTATCGGAGCCGCCGAACTCACGGGCGGAGACCAGCACGGCCTTGTCCGCACCCATGGCCAACAGCTCCCGGAGCATCCCCTCTGCAGGGGGAGGGCCCATGGAGACCACCACGACCTCGCAGCCGGTGGCGTCCTTGAGCTGGAGAGCGGCCTCGATGGCGTTCATGTCGTCGGGGTTGGTGATGGTGGCCATTTTGGAACGATCCATCGTTCCGTCTTCCTTCACGGCAACCACGCCGGAGGTGTCGGGCACCTGCTTGACACAGACAATTGCTTTCATATTCGTCTCTCCCTCCTTACTTCAAGATCGCGCCGGAGATGACCATGCGCTGCACTTCAGAAGTGCCCTCGTAGATCTCGGTGATCTTCGCGTCGCGCATCATGCGCTCCACGGGGTAATCCCGGGTGTAGCCGTAGCCGCCGAAGAGCTGGACGCAGCGGCGGGTCACGTCGCTGGCGGTCTCGGCCGCCACCAGCTTGGCCATGGCCGCGTCCACGCTGAAGGGCTCGTGGGCCTGCTTCTTCATGGCGGCGGAGTAGACCAGCAGCTTGGCGGCCTGCGTCTTGGCGTACATATCCGCCAGCTGGAACTGGGTGTTCTGCTGCTTGGCGATGGGCTTGCCGAACTGGACGCGCTCCTTGGTGTAGGCGATGGTCTCGTCGATGGCGCCCTCGGCAATGCCCAGCGCCTGCGCGGCGATGCCGATGCGGCCGCCGTCCAGCGTGGCCATAGCCTCGTTGAAGCCCTTGCCCTGCTTGCCCAGCATCCGGTCGCCGGGGATGACGCAGTCCTCGAAGATCAGCTCACAGGTGGAAGAGCCGCGAATGCCCATCTTCTTCTCGTGCTTGCCCACGGAGAAGCCGGGGTCGGTGCGCTCCACGATGAAGGCGGACAGCTCCTTGGTCTTGCGGCCGCGCTTCTCCACAATGCCGGTGATGGCGATGACGATAAACACGTTGGCGTAGCCCGCGTTGGTAATAAAGATTTTCGAGCCGTTCAAGACCCACTCGCCCTTCTCGTTGAGAACGGCGGTGGTCTGCTGTCCCTGAGCGTCGGTGCCTGCGCCCGGCTCGGTGAGGCCGAACGCCCCCACCCACTCGCCGGAGCAGAGCTTGGGCAGATACTTCTGCTTCTGCTCCTCCGTGCCGTAGTCAAAAATGGGGTTGCAGCACAGGGAGGTGTGGGCGGAGAGAATGACGCTGGTCGTGCCGCAGACCTTGGCCAGCTCCTCCACCGCCATCACATAAGATAAGTAGTCGGCGCCCGCGCCGCCGTATTCCTTGGGAAGATAGATGCCCATCATGCCCAGCTTGGCCATTTTCTTCACCGTCTCAGCGGGAAAACGCTCCTCCTCGTCGATCTCTTGGGCCAACGGCTTGACCTCATTCTGGGCGAAGTCGCGAAAGAGCTTTTGGAGCATGAGCTGCTCTTTGGACAGTTTGAAATCCATCAATAATGCCCTCCTTACTTGATGTTGCGGCCGCGCTTACAGCTCGTCTGCCGGAGTCTTGGTGCGGTCGGGATTGTAGACGTAGAAGCCCTTGCCGGACTTCACGCCCAGATTGCCGCCGCGCACCATCTTGCGAAGCAGCGGGCAGGCGCGGTACTTGCTGTCGCCGGTCTCGTTGTAGAGCACGTCCATAATGGCCAAGCAGATGTCCAGACCGATGAAGTCGCCCAGCTCCAGCGGACCCATGGGGTGATTCGCGCCCAGCTTCATAGCCGCGTCGATACCCGCGATGTTGGAAACCCCCTCCATCTTGATGAAGGCGGCCTCGTTGATCATGGGGATGAGGATGCGGTTGACTACGAACCCGGCAGCCTCGTTGACCTGCACGGGGGTCTTGCCCAGCTCCTCGGAGATGGCGGTGATGGCGGAAACGGTCTCGGCGGGGGTGTTCGCCCCGGCAATGACCTCGATGAGCTTCATGCGGTCGGCGGGGTTGAAGAAGTGCATCCCGATGAGGGGACGGCTCAGGCCCTTGCCGATCTCGGTAATGGACAGAGAAGATGTATTGGAGGCAAAGATGCAATCGGCCTTGCAGATCTTGTCCAGCTCGCCAAAGGTGGTCTGCTTCACGCCCATGTCCTCAAAGGCGGCCTCCACGATCAGGTCGCAGTCGGCGCAGAGGTTCTCCTTCAGGCCGGGGGTGATGGCGGCGACGATGGCGTCCGCCTTGTCCTGCTCCATCTTGCCCTTCTCCACCAGCTTGGCGTAGCCCTTCTCGATCTTGGCCTTGCCGTTATCCGCCCACTCCTGCTTGATGTCGCACAGAGCCACGGCCCAGCCGCTCTGGGCAAACGCCTTGGCGATGCCCTGACCCATCGTGCCCGCGCCGATAACGCCTACTTTTTTCATGTTGATCGACCTCCTAAAATATTTGATCCCAAATGGGGTTTTGCTGATGATATTACTTGTTCAGAAATTGCGCCTTGGGCTTGGGCTTCTCCTTGGAGAGGAAGCAGGCCATGCCCTCCACCTGATCGTGGGTCTCGAAACAGTCGCCGAACAGCTTCTCCTCGATGACCACCGCCTTGTCGATGGAGACCTGCATTCCCTCATTCACCGCCTTCTTGCAGGCGCGCACGGCAATGGGGGCGTTTTTGGCGATGGTGGCGGCCATCTTCTTGGCCGCGTCCATCAGCTCTGCCTGAGGATAAACGGCGTTGACCAGACCGATGCGAAGAGCCTCGGCAGCGTCAATGTTACGGGCGGTGTAGAGCATCTGCTTGGCCATGCCCATGCCCACCAGACGGGCCAGACGCTGGGTTCCGCCAAAGCCGGGAGTGATGCCCAGCCCCACCTCAGGCTGGCCGAACATGGCATTGTCCGAGCAGAGGCGAATGTCGCAGGACATGGCGATCTCGCAACCGCCGCCCAGCGCAAAGCCGTTCACCGCGGCGATCACGGGCAGGGGGAAGGACTCGATCATCAGGAAAATGTCGTTGCCCAGCTTGCCGAAGGCCTCACCCTCCGCCTTGGTCATGGTGGACATCGAGCCAATATCCGCCCCGGCCACGAAGCTCTTCTCCCCCGCGCCGGTGAGGATGACGCAGCGGATCACGCTCTGATCCACCGCCTCAAAGGCCGCCTTCAGCTCGGAAAGTACCTGAGGATTCAAGGCGTTGAGGGCCTCGGGACGGTTGATGGTGATGACCCCTACCGCGCCCTCGCAGTTCAGTTCTACCAATGCCATTTGCTGTTCCTCCTTATCATTTCTTTACACAGATTTAATTGTTAGAAATTTCACAATCACGCTGTATT
>CARXAY010000036.1 GCA_949093475.1 uncultured Oscillospiraceae bacterium | reverse complement strand
GTGCCGCCGGCGGGACATCCCCACCCACAGCCACTTCTTGAGCGACGGGGAGCAAAAGCTGGCCGCGCAGGCCATTGCCGCCGCCGGGGAGGTCAAGTGGGTCTTGGAGGGCGGCTATGAAGCCGCTTCCCGCCGGGTCTGCTGCTTCCTTCCCGGGTGGATGGACGCCGTGGACGAGCCTCCCGTGTCCGCCGTGGCGGTGAAACTCCCCCGGGAGGGGGAAAAGAAGCTGACCCACCGGGATTTTTTAGGCTCTCTCATGGGTCTGGGCATTACCCGCGACCTGCTGGGGGACATTTTGGTGGGGGAGGATACCGCGCAGGTGGTCTGTCTCACCTCTGCCCTGCCTGTTTTGCTGAACCAGTGGAGGGAGGTGGGCCGGTATGCCGTCTCCCCGGCGGAGATCCCCCTCGCCGCCCTCACTCCGGTGGAGGAAAACGTTCAGACCCTCACCGAGACCTTCCAGTCCCTCCGCTTCGACGCGGTGGCCGCCTCCGCCTTTCGCATCTCCCGGACAAAAGCCGCCGGGTTGATCTCCGGCGGGAGGCTTCTACTCAATCACCTGCCCTGCACCAAGCCCGACCGCATTTTGGAGGAGGGGGATTCCCTCACGGGGAAGGGGCTGGGCAAGTGCCGGCTGGTGAAGATCAACGGCCTGAGCCGCAAGGGCCGCATCATGGTAGAAATGGAGCGATATGTATGATCTCTCAGGCCGATATCGACCGCATCAATGCGCTGGCCCGGAAGTCCCGCACCCCGGAGGGGCTGACCACCGAGGAGCGGGCCGAGCAGATGGAGCTGCGCCGCCGCTATGTGGCCGCAGTGCGGGAAAACCTCACCGCCCAGCTGGACAACACCGTCATCCAGCGCCCCGACGGCAGCAAAACGCCGCTGAAGCCAAAGGATTGACAGCCCCCGCCTTTGTTGGGTATAATAAGCTATTGACTTTTGAGGGAGTATAGGAGACTTTTTATGCTGGAATTTGACGAGTACCGGGTTTGGCTCAACAACTTCAAACCCCAACTGGACACCTTGAAGGACGCGCTGAATTTGGAGGGCGCGGCGCGGGAGCTGGATCTCCTCCAGAGCCAATCCGCCGCCCCCGGCTTCTGGGACGACCCGGACAAGGCCCAAAAGACCCAGCAGCGCATCAAGACCCTTCAGGACAAGATCGAAAATCAGGCCAAGCGGGAGCGCAATTGGTCTGACCTCTTCACCCTGTGCGAGATGGGCAACGAGGAGGAGGACGCCTCCCTGCTCCCGGAGCTGTCCGAGGGCTGCAAAGCCTTGGAGGAGGACGTGGAGTCCGCCCGGTTGGCCACCCTGCTCACCGGGGAGTACGACAACGCCAACGCCATCCTCACCTTCCACGCCGGGGCGGGGGGCACGGAGGCGCAGGACTGGGCGCAGATGCTCTTTCGGATGTATACCCGCTGGGCGGAACGCCACGGGTTCAACTGCGAGACCATCGACTATCTGGACGGAGACGAGGCGGGGCTGAAATCCGCCACCATTATGATCTCCGGGGAAAATGCCTACGGCTTCCTCCGGGGGGAAAACGGCGTGCATCGTCTGGTGCGGGTCTCCCCCTTCGACGCCAACGCGAGAAGGCAGACCTCCTTCGCCGCGCTGGAGGTCATGCCGGAGATCCCCGACGACGTGGAGGTGGACATCCGCCCGGAGGACATTGAGATGCAGGTGTTCCGCTCCTCCGGCGCGGGCGGCCAGCACATCAACAAGACCTCCTCCGCCGTTCGCCTCATCCATAAGCCCACAGGCATCGTGGTCTCCTCCCAGCAGGAGCGCAGCCAGTTCCAGAACCGGGACACCTGTATGCGGATGCTCCGCTCCAAGCTGGTGGAGCTGCAAATGCAGGCCCACGCGGAGAAGATCTCCGACCTCAAGGGCGTGCAGATGAAGATCGAGTGGGGCAGCCAAATCCGCTCCTACGTCTTTATGCCCTACCAGCTGGTGAAGGACACCCGCACCGGCTTTGAGACCGCCAACATCAATTCCGTCATGGACGGCGACCTTGACGGCTTCATCAACGCCTACCTCTCCTGCGAGGCCACCGGGAATTGGGCGGAGAAGTAAGAAGCGCGAGGATAGACACATAGGCTCGGATGGACTGGAGCGCGGGCCGAATTGGTAAGGCGGCGTAGCCGCCGCGATTCGGCCCAAGTCGGAGGGAAGCCGAGCCGTAATGTGTCCAATCCGAGCGTGACAGCTACACAAAAACAAGCTGTTATCTTCTTGAAGGAGATAACAGCTTGTTTTTATCTTAACTTATTTTGCTCACACTTCGGGCGCTTTCGTGCCGCGGTTCTCCAGCTCCTTGAGGGCGTCCTTGTAGCTGAGGTTGACCCGGCCCTTCTCGTCGATGTCGGTGACCTTGACCCAGATCATGTCGCCCACGTTGACCACGTCCTCCACCTTCTCCACCCGGTGGTTGGCCAGCTTGGAGATGTGAACCATGCCGTCCTTGCCGGGAGCAAGCTCCACGAACGCGCCGAACTGGAGGATGCGGACGACCTTACCGTAGTAAAGCTGGCCCACCTCAGGCACGAACACGATGGTCTCGATCATCTTCTTGGCGATGTCGCACTTCTCCGCGTCGGGGGAGGCGATGTGGATGGTGCCGTCCTCGTCGATGTCCACCTGCGCGCCGGACTCGGCCACGATCTTCTGGATGACGCTGCCGCCCTTGCCGATGACCTCGCGGATCTTGTCCACGTCGATCTTCATGGTGATCATCTTGGGGGCGTAACGGCTGACCTCGGGGCGAGGCTCCGCGATGCATGGGAGCATGATCTCGTCCAGAATGGCAAAGCGGGCGTCCCGGGTGATCTCCAGCGCCTCCTTGATAATGGCGTGGGAGAGGCCGTCGTTCTTGATATCCATCTGGATAGCGGTGATGCCCTTCTTCGTGCCCGCCACCTTGAAGTCCATCTCGCCGTGGAAGTCCTCCACGCCCTGAATGTCGATGAAGGTGGTGAAGCCGCCGTCATCGTCCTGAATCAGGCCGCAGGAGATGCCCGCCACAGGGGCGGAGATGGGCACGCCCGCGTCCATCAGGGCCAAGGTCGAGCCGCAGATCGAACCTTGGGAGGTAGAGCCGTTGGAGGACAGCACCTCGCTGACCACCCGGATGGCATAGGGGAAATCCTCCACAGAGGGGATAACAGGCTCCAAGGCCCGCTCGGCCAGCGCGCCGTGACCCTTCTCCCGGCGGTTGGTGGAACGGCTGGCCTTGGCCTCGCCGGTGGAGTAGGCGGGGAAGTTGTAGTGGTGCATATAGCGCTTCTCGTCCTCTTCCCAGATGGTGTCCAGCTTCTGGGTGGCGGCGAGGGTGTTCAGGGTGCAGATGGAAAGCACTTGGGTCTGGCCGCGGGTGAAGAGGCCCGAGCCGTGAACCCGGGGCAGGACGCCCACCTCGGCGGCCAGAGGACGGATCTCGTTCTTGGCGCGGCCGTCCACCCGGTGACCCTCCAGCAGCCAAGCCTTGACGATCTTCTTCTGGAACTTGTAGGTGATCTCCTCCAGATACTGATCCATGTCGGGATGGCTGTCCAGATACTTCTCATGCCACTTCTCGATCATGGCGTTCCAGCGGCTCTCCCGGACGTTCTTGTCATCGGTGTCCATGGCGGCCTTGGCCTCGTCCATAAAGTCGGCGACGATGGCGTCGAACAGCTCCTGATCGAAGGCGGCGTGATCGTAGGTCATCTTCTCCTTGCCGATCTCGGAGACCATCTGGTTGATGAGCGCCACCTGCTTCTTGGCCTCCTCGTGGGCCTGACAAATGGCGTCGAACATGATGTCGTCGGGCAGCTCCTTCGCCCCCGCCTCGATCATAATGACCTTCTCCTGACTGGCGGCCACGGTGAGGTCAAGCTGGGAGGCGTGACGCTGCTCTTGGGTGGGGTTCATCACGATCCGGCCGTCCACATAGCCCACTTCCAGACAGCCAATGGGCCCGGCCCAAGGGATGTCGGACACGGCCAGACAGGCGGACACGCCGAACATGGCGGTCATCTCGGGGGAGCAGTCGCGGTCGACGCTCATAACGGTACAGGTCACCACCACGTCGTTGCGGTAGTCGTAGGGGAACAGGGGGCGGATGGAGCGGTCAATGACCCGGCTGGCCAGCACGGCGGGCAGCGAGGGCTGACCCTCCCGGCGCATGAAGCTGCCGGGGATGCGGCCCACGGCGTACAGCTTCTCCTCAAAGTCCACCGAGAGGGGGAAGAAGTCCACCCCGTCCCGGGGGCGGGGGGCGGCGGTGACCGCCACCAAAACGGTGGTCTCGCCGTAGGTGACCAGCGCGCTGGCGTTGGCCAGCTCGGCCACCCGGCCCATTTCGATGGACAGCTTGCGGCCCGCCACGTCCATAGACCAAGTCTTGCGGTTGGGGAACTGCTTGTGGGTGATAACGGTTGACATGATATTTCCTCCTTTGTGTTCCCCGCGGTTGCCCGTTTTAGCACTTGAATCCAAACCCTTCGGCGTCTTGGGCGGATGGGGACATCCGCCCCTACACATCTGCGTTGGGATGTCGCTCCGTAGGGGCCGGTGTCCTCACCGGCCCGCCGCAGGGCCCAGATTCAACTGCTAAACCAGAAACCTTGGGGGCATATATGCGAACATAGGGCGGCATGCGCCGCCCTATGTCTCACATTCTTACTTGCGGATGCCCAGCTTGGCGATACAAGCGCGGTAGCGCTCGATGTCCTTACGCATGAGGTAGTCCAGCATCTTGCGGCGCTTACCGACCATCTGCAGCAGGCCGCGCTGGGAGTGCTTGTCCTGCGGGTTGGCCTGCATATGAGCGGTGAGCTGGGTAATGCGGGCGGTGAGGATGGCGATCTGCACCTCGGGAGAGCCGGTGTCGGTCTCGTGGGTGCGGTTGGCCTCAATAACGGCCGTCTTTTCGTCCTTACGGATCATTGTGGTGTTCCACCTTTCACAAAATTTGCCCAGAGCCGAGACAAGGGCCGGTGAAAGCCGCAAGCCACAGCCAAGGGTAGCGTCTGCTTTGCAGACTGAGATAGTTTACCACAATAATAAGAGAATGTCAACGGAAACTTCACGGTCTTTCCATTGCAATTTTCTCCTTTGTGTGGTAAAATGTCTCCAAATCACATTTTGCACAAAGGAAGTCACGCTTATGGAGATCAACGGCGAGCAGGTAAACGAAATACAGGACTACAAGGACATGGGTCTGTCCCCCGCCCTGATGGCGGCCATCGACAAGAAGGGCTACGTCACCGCCACCCCCATTCAGGTGGGGGCGATCCCGCCCTTTATGGAGTGGAAGGACGTGATCGCCAAAGCCCCCACGGGCACGGGCAAGACCTTCGCCTTCGGCATCCCCATGGTGGAGCATACCGATCCGGAGAGCGACTATGTCTCCTCTGTCGTCCTTGCCCCCACCCGGGAGCTGGCCATCCAGATTCAGGACGAGCTGCGGGATCTGTGCGCTTTCAAGGAGGGCGTGCGGGTGGTGTGCCTCTACGGCGGCGCGCCCATTGAAAAGCAGATCCAAGCGCTCAAGAAAAAGCCCCAGATCGTGGTGGCCACGCCGGGGCGGCTGATGGATCACATGAAGCGGCGCACGGTGCGGCTTGATCGGGTGGAGACGGTGGTGTTGGACGAGGCCGACCGGATGCTGGACATGGGCTTCATCCGGGACGTGACCCACATTCTCGACCTCATGCCCCAGCGCAAGAATCTGGGGATGTTCTCCGCCACCATCTCCCGGGAGGTGCTGGACATCTCTTGGGTCTACCAGCGCGACCCGGTGGAGATCACCGTTCAGGCCGTGGCGGAAAACAAGCCGGACATCCAGCAGTACCGCATCGATGTGGAACGGGGGGAGAAGGTGGACATCACCGTCCAGCTTTTAGAGGCCGGGGGCTATGAGCGGGCCATTGCCTTCTGCAACACCAAAAACATGACCGACCGGCTGGCCTCCCTTTTGCGGATGAACGGCATCCAAGCGGACGCCATCCACGGCGACATTCAGCAGCGGGTGCGGGAAAAGGTGCTGAACACCTTCCGGGAGGGCAAGCTCCGGGTGCTGGTGGCCACCGACGTGGCCGCCCGCGGGCTGGACATCGACGACGTGGACGTAGTGTTCAACTACGACGTGCCCGACGAGAACGAATACTACGTCCACCGCATCGGCCGCACGGGCCGGGCCAAGCGTCATGGCGTGGCGTACACGCTGGTGAGCAGCGTCACCGAGAGCCTGAAAATGGACGACATCCAAAAGGGCACGCAGAACAAGGTGCTGCCCCTGAAATATGAAAACGGCGTGCTGTTGGAGCTGGAAACCGAGGGATAAAAGCAAAAAGGGACGGCTTTTCGCCGTCCCTTTTGTTTGCTCCCTTTTGAAAGGCCACAATCCCCAGTCAGCCTTCGGCTGACAGCCCCTTTCCAAAGGGGCCCTTGGGCAAGTTTTTCCTCGAAAGCCCCCTTTTGAAAGGGGGTGGCATTTGCGAAGCAAATGACGGGGGATTGTTCAGCGCCGCGTTACTTGGTCTCGATGAAGATGCCCCGTTCCGCCGTCCAATCCACCTTGAAGCCCAGCGCCGTGCCTAAATCGCGGAGCTTGTAATAGGTGTACCCGCCGCCCGCGTCGTCAGTGAGGGTAAACGCCGCCAAGTCTGCGGCCTTGCCGTCCACCAAGGTTTTGGCCGTCGCTTCCTTGTACGTCCGTTCGCCGGAAAACGGCGTTTTTTGCTCCGAGCCGTTCTTGGTGTAGCCTTGTCCGGTGGTGATGGTCACACCATTGCTCCAGCCCACCTCAAATTGCGCCGCCGAGCCGTTCAGAATGTCGGCCAGATCACGCAGCTTAATGTAGTTGGTCATGCCGTTGCCCTCTTTGAGGGCGTAGCACCGAAATTCGACGGCTTTGCCGTCCACGTCCACGGTTTGGGTGGAGGGGTAGGCCGTGCCTGTCGCTGGAACAGAGGATTCGGAGGAGGACGCAGTCAGAGAAATAACCCCCCACTTCCCATCCTCCTCGGGATCGCCCATGCACACGATGGCGAGACCTTCATAAACATCCTCCACATAGTTGTAGGGACATACAGCCTCATTGCCTTCGGTGTCCACAAAAACAAACTGACTGCCCTTCAGGCAGATGGCGTAGCCTTCAGAAAAATCCCACGCTCCATCATAGCGGAAAGGAATCATTTCCTTGCCTGTCTTGTCGATATAGCCGCATTTCCCGTTTAGCATGACTCCGGCGAGACCTTGGGAAAATCCCCCTACTCCATCGTATTGGAGAGGAATGACCTCTTTGCCTGTCTTGTCAATGTAGCCGCATTTCCCGTTCAGCATCACCGTAGCGAGACCTTCGGAGAAATCGTTTGCATCGTCCTACTTGCAGGAAACAACTTCCTTGCCCGTCGCATCCGCAAAACCTACTTTTTCTCCCCGCATGACACGCACCATACCTTCGCAGAAGTCCCACGAACTGTCATACTCACAGGGCACAACCACTTTGCCCGTCCGGTCGATGTAGCCGTACGTCCCTTCCTCCCATGCCTCGCCGACACCCACTGCCGCCAAACCCTCGGAAAACCAAAGAGCCTGACCGCTGAATTGGCAGGGGATCACTTCCTTGCCCGTTTGGTCAATGTATCCCCACTTGTCATCCCGGACAACCACCGCCAGACCCTCCCGGAAGTCCTCCGCCCAGTCATATCGGCCGGGGATCACCTCTTTGCCCGCAGTGTCGATAAAGCCCCACTTGCCGTTGATATCCACCGACGCCATGCCTTCGGAAAAGCCCAGCGTCAGATTCTCATACTTGCCGAAGGGAACAACTACCTTGCCTGTTTTGTCGATAAAACCATGCTGATCACCGTCAGAAGTTTTGATCGCCACCGCGGCAAGTCCATCCTCAAATCCCCATGTGTCGTCATACTGGCAGGGAATGACCTCCTTGCCGGTCTTATCGATGTAGCCCCACTTGCCGTTCAACTCCACCGCCGCAAGGCCCTCGGAATAATCATACACCGCGTCATACTTACATGGCACGATCTCGGTCACAGTAACAGCCATGGCGGGCGTAGCCAGAGCGCACACCAGCACGACCGTTAAAATCAGGCTCAACACTTTCTTTTTCATTTTTCTTCCTCCTTAAAGGCCGTTTTGCTCATTATATCACCTTTCCCGCAAATTGCAAAGGAGACTATGTACGCCGCTTTTTTCGAACCGCCCGGATGAGGGCGGCGAGGGCCAAAAAGCACAGCGCGCCCAGCGCGTCGATGGCCACGTCCTGCCACCGGCCGGAGCGCCCGGGGACGAAGGTCTGGTGGAATTCATCCAGCCCGGCCAGTGCGGCGCAAAGCCCCGCCGCCCACATTCCCCGCGCCGGGCGGCCGACCTCCTGAAGCGCCCAGTAAAGCAGGGCGGTCAGCACGAAAAACACCCCCATATGCGCCCCTTTGCGGATCACAAAGGACAGCAGAGCGGAGAGGGCCATGGGGGAGTTGAGAATGTCGTAGCCGAACAGCTCCAGCACCCCGTCGCTCACCCCTTGGGATTCGCTGCCCGTCTGGGCGGAGAAGAAGCAGATCACGGCGTACCAAAGCCCGGCGGGGACAAAGCGCGCCGCCCGCTTCACTTCGCCGTCTCCAACTCTAAGGGAAGCTCCTGCAAGTACCGCCGCACCAGATCAAAGGCGTGGTGGGCGGCGGTGGTGCGCACTCGGTCGCGGTTTTGGCCCAGATGCAGCTCCCGGCAGAACGTCCCCTCCGGGGCGGCGAGGGCCACATAGACCAGCCCTACGGGGTTGCCCCGCTCGTCCCTGTCCGGGCCGGCCACGCCGGTGGCGGACACGGCCAGATCACTGGCGAAGGCCGAGCGCGCACCCTCCGCCATGGCCTTTGCCACCTCCGCGCTCACCGCGCCCTTTTCGTCCAGAAGCTCTTGAGGCACGCCCAGCAGGCTGTGCTTGTTCTCGCTCCAATAGGTCACCGCGCTCCCCTTAAACGCCGCCGACGCGCCGGGGAGATCGGTGAGCCGCTTGGCGATCAGCCCGCCGGTGCAGCTCTCTGCGCAGGAGAGGGTCAGCCAGCGTTCCTTCAACGCCGCCAGCACGACCTCCTCCAAGCTGCCCACGTCCGCGCCGTAAACGAGGTCGCCGAAAATGCCACGCACCTCCGCCTCCACCGGGGCGATGAGGGCATCGGCCTCCCCGTCGGACGCCGCCTTGGCGGTGATACGAAGCTCCACCTCCCCCGTCTTGGCGTAGGGGGCGAGGGTGGGGTTTTGCAGGGCGTTCATCCGGTCGCGGAGCAGGCTCTCCACCGCCGATTCCCCCATGCCGAAGAGCTTCAACGTGCGGGAGCGGATGGTCTCCCCCGACAATTCCCGCAGATAGGGCGCGACATGGGTAGAGAACATGGGCTCGCACT
>CARXAY010000035.1 GCA_949093475.1 uncultured Oscillospiraceae bacterium | reverse complement strand
CGCCGTCCCGGGTCACCGTCCGAACGGCCCGGCTCTCCGCCCCGGCGGCGGCAAAGTCCACCCGGCGGCGGTGAAACCACTTCCCCACCGCGCTCTCGTGCCAAACCGCCCTGAGGGCGTTCCAAAGGCCCACCAGCCAGCGGCACAGGAGACTGCCCGCCGCCCAATTCATTCCTTCGTTCATCCTTCCACCGCCTTTTCATAGACCTCATAGGTATCACGGGCCAGCTTGCCGATCTCAAAGCGCTCCTCGATATTTTTCCTCGCGTTCTCCCGGCAAAGGGCCAAGAAGTCCTTGTCCTCCAAAAACCGCGCCAGCGCTTTTGCCGTGTGTTCCGGGTCGTTGTAGGGCAGCAGCACGCCCCCCTGCTCCGGCCCGGTCAAAATGTCCGGGTTGCCCGCCATGTCGGTGATGGCGGCGGGCAGGCCCGCGGCCATAGCCTCGATGATGAGGAAGCTGAGGGCCTCGTGCTGGGAGGAATTGACGTAGAGGTCGGCGGCTTGAAAGAGGTTCTTCATGTCCTCGCGAAAGCCGATGAACTTCACCGTGTCCTCATCCAGCCCCAGCTCTTTGCACAGGGCGCGGGTGGGCTCTAACAGCTCCCCGTCCCCCGCCAGCACCAGCGTGAAGGGCACATCGGTCGCGTCCTTCAGCGCCTTCATGGAGCGCACCAGATAGGCGTGGCCCTTATCGGGGGCAAACCGGGACGCGCACAGCATCACAAAGCGGTCTTCGGGGATGCCCAGCTGGTTGCGGAGGGTGGAGTCGGCCCGGCTGCCCGCCCATGCGTCCAGATCCACGGCGTTGTGGAGGACGTGGATCTTCTCCCCGCTCCAGCCGTTGGCGATGAGCTGCTCCTTCCCCTTGCGGCACACGGCGATCATCCGATCCTGCTTCTTGTCCAGCAGGCGGTTGGACAGCCGCGTGACAAAGTCGTTTGCCAGAATAAAGTGGTTGGTATACACCACCCGCACCTTTTTGTTGTACTTTTTCGCCAGCAGGGCGATGTAGTTTTCCCGCAGATAGTGGCAGTGGATCAGGTCGATGTCCCACTCCTCGCACAGCGCGGCTAAGGCCTTGGCCGCCTTGAGGTCGAAGCGGCTGTTCATGGCAAGCTGCCGGGTGGGTACGCCCATGGCCTCCAGCCGCTCTACCAGCAGCCCCGGGGTGTTGTAGGCAAAGTACGGCTCGACCTGCCCGCTGCCCTGCGGGCCAAGATACTTCACCAAGGATTCCACATAACGCTCCGTCCCCGCCTTGCCGGCGAAGTTGAGCAGATAGAGTACTTTCATCGGTGCGCCCCTTTCTCTCTTACAGCGGCAGCGCGCCGCTGACCGCCTTGCCCACCGTTTCCGCCAAGCAGACCTCGTCCATGTCCAGATCGCCCCGCAACCAAATGAGGTAGGCCCGCATCACAGCGGCGGCGTAAAACTCGCCCAGAAGCTGAAGCTCCGCCTCGCTGTGGCCGCCCTGACGGCGGAAAAAGTCCTCCATCCCCTCCCGCAGGAGGGTACGGATGCGCTCCATAAAGTAGGTATATCCCCCGCCCTGCGCCAGACGGCGAAACAGGGGCATATCCTGAGACACCAAACCGCACAGCACCCGGAAGAACGCCACCATGTCGATGCTCGGGCCGCGGAAGATCCCCTCCCGCTCGATGCTGTCATGGAGATGGCGCAGACTCTCCTCGTAAAACTCCTCCAAGATTTCGTCCACCGTTTGATAGTGGAGGTAAAAGGTCTTGCGGTCTACGTCCGCCCGCCGGGTCAGCTCGGTAATGGATATCTTGGAAAAATCCTTCTCCCCCAGCAGCTCAAACAGTGCCGCCGTCAGCGCCGCCTTGGTGCGGGCCACCCGTCTATCCCCTGCCATCTGGACATTCTTCCTTTCTCTTGTGTATTTTTCGACAGCTTTCGTCCCCGCCGCCGATTTCTCAACAAACCCCGCCATATTGGCAATTGCTTTTTTGTTCCCAGACATTATACTATACCCCGATGGATAAATCAACACTTGGGGAAAATTTAATCTTCCCGGCAATGAAAGGAGAAACGATTTCCATGGGTATGGCAGACATGGCAAAAAAGTTCGGTTTTCAACAGGCAATGAAGTATCTGGAGAAAGATCCGGAGCAAAACATTCCCAAGCTGCTGGAGCTGGTGGACAAGTTCATGCCCGACGACGTCTTTGTAGAGCAGCGGGCCGCCTTCCACCACGCCATTGACGAGAAAAACAACTGGTATCAACTCATTATGAAGTTCTACCAGCTCGATCCCCATGTGCGCGAGACCCTGTTCCGCACCTTTATGCTCAACGGCAACCTCATCGGCTGGCCCATTCAGGAAAAGAAGCGGGAGGAGCATGGGTGCAACATCCCTTGGGCCATCCTGTTAGACCCCACCAGCGCCTGCAACCTCCACTGCACCGGGTGCTGGGCGGCGGAATACGGTCACAAGCTGAACCTCTCTTATGAGGACATCGACTCCATCATCCGTCAGGGGAAGGAGCTGGGCTGCTACATTTATATTTACACCGGCGGCGAGCCGCTGGTACGCAAGGCGGATCTCATCAAGCTGTGCGAGGTACACAACGACTGCGCCTTCCTCTGCTTCACCAACTCTACCCTCATCGACGAGGCGTTTTGTCAGGATATGCTGCGGGTGGGCAACTTCATCCCCGCCATCTCTCTGGAGGGCTTTGAAGAAGCCAACGACTCCCGCCGGGGCGAGGGGGTCTATCGAAAGGTGATGCACGCCATGGAGCTGCTCAAGGGCCATGGTCTGCCCTTCGGCCTGTCGGTGTGCTACACCTCCCGGAACTACGCCGACGTCACCTCGGAGAAATTCTTCGATCAGGTCATTGACATGGGTGCGCTGTTTGCTTGGTACTTCCACTATATGCCCACCGGGAAGGACGCCGTCCCCGAGCTGATGCCCAAGCCCGACCAGCGGGTTTCCGTTTATCGCCAGATCCAAGCCTTCCGCAAGACCAAGCCCCTCTTCACCATGGACTTCCAAAACGACGCCAAGTATGTGGGCGGATGTATTGCCGGGGGGCGGCGGTATCTCCACATCAATGCCGCCGGAGACGTAGATCCCTGCGTGTTCATCCACTATTCCAACGTGAACATCCACGACGTGACTCTGCTGGAGGCGCTGAAGTCCCCCATCTTCATGGCCTACCACAAGGGTCAGCCCTTCAACGACAATATGTTCAAGCCCTGCCCCATGCTGGAAAACCCCAGCATCCTGCCCAAGCTGGTAGAAGAGACCGGGGCGCACTCCACCGACCCCGAAGCCCCCGAAGCCGCCGAGGAGCTGTGCGGGCGCACCACCCCCTACGCCGCGGCTTGGTCTCCCGTGGCGGACAAGCTCTGGGTAGAGGAGAAGGAGAAATAATTTCCCGTTGGTGCGGGATCTTTGGGCAAATGGACGAAGGCTTCCGGCAAAGAAATGCTTGCAATTTGGAATCAAATAGGTTACAATTTAGTAACAGTTTGAATTTGGAAAGCGAGTGGAGACGATTTGAAGCGAAGCATTTGCCTTTTGCTGGCCCTCACCCTGCTGTTTGGCCTGAGCGTTCCCGCCTTGGCCGCGCCGGAAAGCCAGATCCCCGTGTATGTGGACGGCGAGCTGGTGGCCAACGCCGCATCCACGGCGGAAAACGGCGTGACTTATGTATCTCTTTACTATACCACCTTGGCCCTGCGCCCGGAGGCGCACCTGCGCGCCGACGGCGCGATGGAGGGCAGCGATTTTGTTCTGAGCGCCTTTACCGGACACGCCTATATGGTGTGCAACGGGCGGTATCTTTACATCCCCGGTCTGGTGCGCGCCCATTCGGAGACCTGCGAGACGTTGGTGCCTGTCCGCACGCTGGCCACGGCGCTGGGCGCGGCGGTGGAATGGAAGGACGGCGGCATTTACCTGACCACCGGGGGTACTGCGCTGGAGAGCGGCGACGCCTATTACAATGCTACGGATCTGGATCTGATCGCCCGGGTCGTCCAGCACGAGAGCGGCAACCAGCCCTTGGCGGGGAAAATCGGCGTAGCCAACGTGATCTTGAACCGGGTCAAATTCTCTCAGTTCCCCAACACGGTGCATGACGTGCTGTTCCAGAAAAACCAATTTACCGGCGCGACCAACGCCACACCCAAGGCGGAAGCCATCATCGCCGCCAAGCTGGCCATGGACGGCGCGAACACGGTGGGCAACGCCTGCTGGTTCAACGGCGTGGGCAAGTCCTTCTGGGCCTCCAAGCACAAGAGCCTGATCGTCACCATCGGCAATCATTCCTTCTACGGCTAAGTATTTTTGCGGATATAGCAAGGCGTCAACCCTTGAGCTTCAAGGGTTGACGCCTTTTTGTCATCAGGAAAGATGATTACTTCAGGCCGTTCTCGTAAGCCTCGATCATCTTCTTGACCATCTGGCCGCCGACGGAACCGGCCTGACGGGCGGTGATGTCGCCGTTGTAGCCGTTCTTCAGGTTCACGCCAACCTCGTTGGCAGCTTCCATCTTGAACTTGTCCATCGCCTCACGGGCGTTGGGGACGACCAGATTGTTAGAACTCTTGTTAGCCATTTTCGTGTTCTCCTTTTCTCTTTGTGGGTTCGCGGGCCGCTTTTCTTGGCCCGAGTGTAGTTTGAACCGCCCGCACAAAGATATGTGGAGAAACTACTGGGTTTCTTTCCATTTTTTGTGCGCCCGCACACTCCTTATTTGCTCGGCAAACGCTACTGCACACGCAATAAGTAATGTGCAAAAAACGCAAGAAATTGTGTGGGCTTGGGCCGTTTCTCCAACGGATAGCCTGACAGCTCCTTTAGCTTCTCCGGCGCAGTTTCCCACGCAATCTTGATCATTGCCCGGATGTTCCGCTCCACCGCTTTCCAGTTCGTTCCGCACCTGCCCGCAACCGCCGGATAAAGCTGCTTTGTCGCCACCCGCAAGGAATCCGGTTCTTCTATCACGATCCTCAGCGCCAGTATCAACTGCTGATATCCCTTATAATTCGGCGTCAGTCCCATGGAATACAGTATATATTCAATCCGTTTGCCCATTCTCCTCCGCCTCCTGATAAAACAGATCGACCAGCTTCAAAAACAACTCGATCCCTTGAGATTGCTTTTCCAACGGCAGGGCGCTGAACACCTGCGCGGCCCGGACGGCGATCTCCGCCTCTGCCAAGCCGGCGGGAAACTGTGATATCAGCTCCGCCGGGGTGATCCCGAACTTCCCTGCCAGCATCTCTATGGTGTCCGCCCTTAAATTCTTCGTGCCATTTGCGTAATTCTTCATGGAGGACAGCGGAACGTCTAATTCTGTGGAGAGTTCCGACAGTGTCTTTCCCCGTTCCTCCATGACACGTCTGACCGTTTCCGCTATATTTGCTCGAATTTCCATGAATTTCGCCTCCCTATATCAAGCATATCGGGGTACTTCCCTCTTGTAAAGGTTTCTTTCTTGGCTTTTCCAACTCTTTCTTAGCCCCCGCGCCGTCTCTGTCTCATGTCGGAACGCATAAGAAAAGAAGGCCAGCACCTCTTGGTGCTGGCCTGTTTGGAAGGATGCCTCAGTTACGGGTGCGCATTTGCGCTCTTGGTGGTAATGGTTCTGCTGTCGGTGTTCGAACCGATGGTGGAAATCAAAGTGATCTCCGCATAATAGGGCTGGCCAGCAATCCCTTTATATGTGTATGTACCTGAGCAAGCGATGCCTGAACGGATCAAGCCGTTTGAGGTCGTACCAAAGATCTTCACCTTGCTGCCGTCCGGACAGTGGATCACGATGGAGGATACGCCTAACTCATCGGCGGATTGGGTAGGAATAATGGTATAATCAAAATCAACTTCGCCCTTATTGTCGCCAGTATAACTGGCAGCACTGGTTTTGAAAATTGTAAGGCTGGCGCGGGGGGTGATTTCACTGCCGGCCGCGGCGGCAATCCCGAGGCAGCAGGACAGAACAAGCGCCAGCGCAAGCAGCATAGCAATCGAACGTTTCATATTAGCCTCCTATGGAATCAATGATAGATTTCATGTCGTCGATGGAGATCCGTCCGGAAATATCTATGATAAGACGCTCCTTGTCAAAATAGGTGGCTGAGATACTATCGGTATTATCAAAAATGTAAAAGAGATGTTTCCCATTCATGTGGGGTATAGCATTCCCAAGTTCCTTCTCATAGTTGACAATGTCAACGGCATCCTTGGAATCATATTGAGTGACGATGAAAAGAATCTCACTCTTGCCATCCGAAAAGCGGTTTGAGATCATGGTTTGCCTCTTGGAGACTTCGACTTCCGGTTCTTCCGCCACAAAGCCATCTGGAATCCATGACGGAGCGTACTCGGTGGGGATGCCATGTGCATCCAATGCGGAACAGAGATCCACGACTTCACTGTTTTTGGTGGGGGCGGTCATAAAGCGGAAGGTCTCATTCGTCCACTGGGCCATTGCGCCAAACACGTCGAAGCCCGCCGCTTGGGCGACCACCAGCAGGGTCATAAAAACACCGATGGCGGCGGCAACAAGGGCGATCCGCTTGACGTGGCGGGCCGGTCTTCCTGTGGAAGCCGGATGAGCTTTCCTTACAACACGATGCTTTTGCGTGAGCTTTTCCAGCTCTGCGCGGTCACACAGCAGAACAGGGTCTTCTTCTGTGGGGTAGTAGTTTTTTTGAAAGTCCTCCCATCCGGCCGCCGGGTCAAAGGCCGGAGAGGACGGTTTGCTTCTCTCTCTTTTTTCGATCACCTCCATTACTTTGGTAATGAACTCGTCGTTCTCTGCGGTGCTTTCCTCGCCGGATTCAAAATCTTCCCGCAGGATCCGTTGGAGTTCTTCTGTACTGATCCGCTCTAAGAACTGATAGGGATCAGGCATCGTGTTGAGGTTAGACATTGTAACCCCCTCCTGTTATATTAGTGTCAGAAGCGGCCCAAAAGCGGACAACTTTTTTTATTAGGCTTCGCAGCGCCGGAGCTTTGCCTCCAGCACCGCCCCGGCTCTTTTTGCCCTTTTGCGGCACGCCTCCGCCGTGGAGTCCAGCTCCCGGGCGGCGTCGGCGTATGTATAGCCGGAGGACAAAAGCTCTAACAGCCGCAGTTCATCCGGCTTGATAAACCCGGCATATTCCAGCTCCACATTGACGGGGTCTTCCCTCTGCCCCAAAGCGCCCTCCGGCAGGGCCTCCAGCTCGATCAGGATCGCTCTCCACTTTTCTCTGGCCCGCAGCCAGTTTTTCAGCACAAGGGAAGCCACCTTCCGCAGCCACGCTTTGGGGTAGCGAATTTCGTGAATATCCGCCGTCTCGCAAACGACCCGAAACGTCTCCTGCACGATCTCCTCCGCGGAATGAAAGTCAACAAATTGAGACGCATAGAGGTGCAGGAAGCTGCTGTATGTCTGATACCATTCCTTGATGAGGTTTTCTCTCTCCTCAGGGCTCACGCTGCTCACTTCCTCTATCCTATGTCAAGCGTTACTGCTGCTTACAGTAGTATTCTGTGCATAGCTCGACCAACCGGCCAATAAAAGCAACATAGTCGGTATCGCAAGACGCCAAAAGGGACGAGACGATTTTCAACTCCAATTCGGCGGATTCGGGGTATAGAAAATAATCTGTGGTGATGCCTAAGTTGTCGGCCATACTGCGAAGGGTATAAGTGCTTGGCAATTTGCGCTCTGTTTCGATGGACGCACAAAAGGAAAGGCTGATCCCCGCCTTCTCCGCGAATTTTTCTTGGGATAAGTTGTGCGTCTCCCGGTATTTCTTGACATTGCGCGACACAATGCGTAACATTTCCGCTCTATCCATGGGGCACCTCCATCCTATTGGTAATAAGTATATTTCCAATAGAGCGGCCCTTGAATAGCCTATTGATAATTTTAATCTTGCCAAAAGAAACAATCAAGCGTCAAAAAGGGGTGGGGCGTGCTATGCGCCCCACCCCTTTTTATGCCGTAGTTACCAGCCTCTGCGCCGGGTACTGCTTCTCCGGGTGCTGCTGCTCCCGCCAAACAGCGTTCCCATCAGCCCCCGCTTCAGGATCTGTCCTCCGGCGCTGATGAGCTGGCTTTCGATCTTGGCCTTGCGGCGGTCGGCCTCCTTCTGGCGGCGGGCCTCCTCCCGCTCCATGTCCCGCTCGAACTTCTTCTGGGCCGCTTCGGCGGCCTTTTCCGCCCTTTTGCGCTCGGCCTCTTCCTCCTTGGCCTTTTGCGCCTCAAACGCGGCCTTTTCCGCCTCGAAGGCCGCCCGCTCGGCGTCCAGCGCGGCCTGCTGCTCCGCCTTTTCCTTCTCCGCCTCCAGCACCTCAAAGGCCGACTCGCTGTCCACCGCCTCGTCGTACTTCGCCATGCCGTCCGCCTCCAGCGCGGCGTTCCAGCTCGCCTGATCGCAGGGCGCCATCAGGCTCTGGGGGCAGACGATGGCGGTGCGCTGCACCATGCCGGGCACGCCGGTTTCGTCCAAAACGGACACCAGCGCCTCGCCCACGCCCAGCTCCATAAGTACGTCCTCCGCTTGGAAGGCCGGGTTCGCCCGGAACGCCTGCGCCGCAGCCTTCACCGCCTTCTGCTCCGCAGGGGTGTATGCCCGCAGGGCGTGCTGCACCCGGCTGGAGAGCTGGGCCAGAACCGAGTCGGGGATGTCGCTGGGGGACTGGGTGACAAAGTACACCCCCACCCCCTTGGAACGGATGAGCTTGACCACCTGCTCGATCTTCTGCACCAACGCCTTTGGCGCGTCGGTAAAGAGCAAGTGGGCCTCGTCGAAGAAAAATACCAGCTTGGGCTTGTCCAGATCCCCCGCCTCGGGGAGCTGCTCAAACAGCTCGGAGAGCATCCAAAGGAGGAAGGTGGCGTACAGGATGGGGTTCTGCACCAGCTTGACGCAGTTCAAAATGTTCACCATCCCCCGCCCGTCTGCGGCACAACGCATCCAGTCACGGATGTCCAGATCGGGCTCGCCAAAGAACAGGTCGCCCCCCTGCCGCTCCAGCGGGAGCAGGGCGCGCAAAATGCCCCCCAGCGACTGGGTGGCGATGTTGCCGTAGGTGGCGGAAAACTCGTCCCTGTGGTCGCCCACATAGCCCAGCATGGCCCGCAGATCCTTCATATCCGGCAGAAGCAGGCCGTTGTCGTCGGCGATCTTAAAGACGATCTCCAGCACCCCTTCCTGCGCGGGGGTGAGGCCCAAAATGCGGCTCAAAAGGCTGGGGCCCATATCAGAGACGGTACACCGCACCGGGTGGCCCATCTCCTGATAGATGTCCCAAAAGGCCACAGGGTAGCTTTTATAAGAAAAGCTGTCCCGGAGGCCGAACTTGTCGATGCGCTTCTCCATCCCCTCGTTTTGTGCCCCCGCCTGCGCCATGCCGGACACGTCCCCCTTCACGTCGCAGAGGAACACCGGCACGCCCGCGTCGGAAAAGG
>CARXAY010000034.1:3279-9448 GCA_949093475.1 uncultured Oscillospiraceae bacterium | reverse complement strand
AGAAAGAGGGCCGCTTCCACGGGAAGCGGCCCTTTCTTATGCTCTTTGCGCTCCTTACGCCGCGATGGGCAGAACAAACGCGAATTTTGAACCGATGCCGGGGGCGGAGGTGACCTCCAGATGGCCGTTGTGGCAGCGGGCAATGCGCTCGGCGATGGAAAGGCCCAGTCCCGACCCACCCGTCTGGCGCGCCCGGGAGGCGTCCGCCCGGTAGAAACGGTCAAACACATGGGGCAGATCCTCTCCGGCGACCCCCATTCCCTCGTCCAGTACCTCCAGCCGGGCGGTGTTCCCCTCCTGACGGATCTTTAAGGTGATGCGCCCGCCGGTGGGGGTGTATTTCACCGCGTTGTCCACCAAAATACGCAGCCCCTCCTTCAAAAGATCGGGGTCGGCGGTGAGGAACACCGAGCCCTCCCAGTCGGCGGACAGGGGATGGGTCTGATCCACCAGCGCGGTCTCCTTCAAGACCTGCGCCGCCACCTCGGTGGCGTCCAGCCGCTCCGGGGAGACCCGCATGGTGTGGTTGTCCCCACGGGCCAAAAACAAGAGCTGCTCCACTAAATTTTTCATGGCCTCCCCCTCGGCGATGATGGCGTCGATGGCCTCCTGCCGGGCGGCGGGGTCGTCCTTGCCCCAGCGGTTCAGGAGGTTGGCGTAGCCCTGAATGACGGCGATGGGGGTGCGAAGCTCATGGCTGGCGTGGTCAACGAACTTGATCTGAGCGGCGTAGGCCGCGTCCAGCCGCTCCAGCATGGCGTTGATGGCCTCGGTCAGCTCCTTCAGCTCCGCGCTGGACGCCGCAGGCAGACGGGTGTCCAGCTGGGCGGCGTCGATACGCTCCAGACGGTCGGCCAGATCGCTGAGCTGCTCCGGGTCAAGGCCGCCTGCGGTGCGGGCGGCGGCCACTTGGGTGGCGGCGGTAAGGTCGGTGAGGGGCTTCAGGGTCTTTTTGATGAGCCCCGCGTTTTGCAGCGCCCCCAGCAGGAGGAGGAGCAGCTCCGCCCCCAGCGTGAGCAGCAGCACATGGCCCAGCTCCCGCACGGTCAGAGAGAGGTGGAGGGCGAAGTGGGCGAAGGCAAACACCGCCAGATCCAGCACCGCGAACAGCCGGAGCTGCCGCAGGGTCAGGCGGAGATTCAGCTTGCGGGCCAGCGAGTGGGACTTCTTTTCCTTTTCCTCCGCCATGGGGTTCACCTCCTTGTGTGTCACGTTCGCGTTGGACGCGCTTGTCGCCGTCCTTTCGCTGACGCTCGCCAAAATGCCGCTGGGCTGCGCCCAGCCTGTTTTTGGCCTCGCTCTGCTCCAAGTCCGGCGGCGCGTCTACGCTCACGCTTCTTCTATCACATATCCTACTCCCCGCACCGTGCGGATGAGCTTCAAGTCAAACTTTTCATCGATCTTGGAGCGGAGAAAGCGGATATACACGTCCACGGCGTTGGTCTCGCCCACGAAATCGAACCCCCAGACGTGGTCTAAAAGGGCGTCCCGGGTGACCACCTTGCCCTTGTTGCGCAGCAGGTACTCCAGCAGGTCGAACTCCTTGCGGGTCAGTTCCACCCGCTCCCCCTTCACCGTCACCTGACGGCTCTCCGGCTCTAAGGTCAGCGCCCCGACGGTCAGGGCCTCCTGCTCCCCGTCCTCGGCGGTCTTGCCGCTCACCCGCAAAGCCGCGCGGATGCGGGCCAGCAGCTCTTCGATGACGAAGGGCTTGGTGATATAGTCGTTCGCCCCCGAGTCCAGCCCGGAGACCTTGTCCATCACCGCGTCCCGGGCGGTGAGCATGATGACGGGGACTTGGGACTCCTTGCGGAGGCGGCGCAGCACCTCCATCCCCGACATCCCGGGGAGCATCACGTCCAGCAGGATCAGTTGGAAGCCGCCGCTCAGGGCCTTTTCCAGCCCGCTGGGGCCGTCGAAGGCCTTGTCCACCTGATAGCCCTCATATTGCAGCTCCAGCTCTACCATCCGGGCCAGCTTTTCCTCGTCCTCTACCAGCAAAATATGCTCGGCCACGTTCCCTTCCTCCTATCAGCCGTGGGGCTTGTTGCTCTTCATCTTCTCCCGCCAGCCGGACACGGTGTCTTCCAGCGTGTCCCAGACGGTATTGAGGGTGGCGTTGCCCCATTGCGGCCCGCTCCATGTGAACTTCCAGCCCACCAGCAGGCCCACCGCCACCAGTCCCAGCACGATCCAATAGCGCACCAGCAGCAGCGCCACCAGCACTCCCGCCGGGATCACCGCCAGCCGCTTTCCATGGTACTCCAGCTCCACGCCGTTGAGAATGGGGTGGGTAAACAGCCCCGTAAGCACGGCGGTGAGGATCTCCTTGACCTTGGCCTCGGTGGAAACCTCCTCCTTGGCCGCCCCGCCGGGGGCGGCAGCGGGCAGTTGGGCCGCGGCCGCGGCGGCGGTGGAGTGGGTGTGTACCACCCGCTCGCCGGGGTTTCGCCCCCGCTCCAGCAAAAGGGCCGCGTCCAGAAGATCGCCGCCCGCTTCGTCCAACGCCTTGGCGGCTTCCTCCGCCGACACCTTCATGCGCTCTGCAAGGCGCTCGATCTTTTCCTCACGCTCCACAGCCATCCCTCCTATCGTTGCCCCCAGTATACCCTGCTTGGGTGCAAAAGGGAATTTAGGTTTTCTTAAAACTCCATTAAATTCGCGCCACGCCGCTGTCCCGCGCGGCCTTGGCCACCGCCGCGGCCACCGCCGGGCACACCGCCGGGTCGAAGGGCAGGGGGAGAATGAAGTCCTTGGAGAGCTTGTCCCCCACCAAATCCGCCAGCGCGTGGGCGGCGGCGTGCTTCATGGCCTCGTTGATGACCGAGGCCCGGGCGTCCAGCGCGCCCCGGAACACGCCGGGGAAGGCCAGCACGTTGTTGATCTGGTTGGGGAAGTCGCTGCGGCCCGTGCCCACCACCGCCGCACCGGCGGCGTGGGCCTGATCGGGCATGATCTCCGGGACGGGGTTGGCCATGGGGAACAAAATGGGATCGGCGGCCATGGACTTGACCATCTCCGCCGTCACCGTGCCGGGGGCGGAGACCCCGATGAACACGTCCGCGCCGCGCAGCACGTCGGCCAGCGTCCCCTTCTTCCCCGTCTTGTTGGTGTGGGCGGCCAGCTCAGCCTTGGCGGCGTTCAGGCCCTCCCGACCCGCGTAGATCGCCCCTTGGCGGTCGCAGACAATGGCGTCCCCCAGCCCCATGGACTGGAGAAGGTTGCAAATGGCCGTCCCCGCCGCGCCTGCACCGGAAAAGACGGCGGTCACGTCCTCCATCTTCTTCCCCGTCACCTTGAGGGCGTTCAAAAGAGCCGCCGCCACCACAATGGCCGTGCCGTGCTGGTCGTCGTGGAAGATGGGGATGGCGCACTTGGCTTGGAGCTTGCGCTCGATCTCAAAGCACCGGGGGGCGGCGATGTCCTCCAAATTCACCCCGCCGAAAGAGCCTTGCAGGCGGGCCACCGTGTCCACGATCTCGTCCACATCTTGGGTGTTGACGCACAGGGGAATGGCGTCCACCCCGCCGAAGGCCTTAAAGAGGACGCACTTTCCCTCCATAACGGGCATCCCCGCCAGCGGGCCGATATCTCCCAGCCCCAGCACCGCCGAGCCGTCGGTGACCACCGCCACGGTGTTCCAGCGGCCGGTCAGTTCAAAGGACAGCTCCGGGTCTTTTTGGATCTCCAGACAGGGCTGCGCCACGCCGGGGGTGTAGGCCAGAGACAGATCCTCCCGGCTCTCCACCGCCATCTTGGGGACGACGGACAGCTTGCCCTTCCATTCGTAATGTAAGCGCAGAGATTCCTTTGCATAGTCCATGCGTGATTCCTCCTTAATCCGCCCCGTCCAGCAGTCCGTAATGGGACAGGGCTTTTTTCATAAATTCCTCGGTGACCTCGAAATACTCCGCCAGCTCCCAGACCTCCCGCACTCCCTTGGCAATGGCGGCATTCAGCTCCTTGCGGGGGATCAGGTGGGCGATGGCCCAGCGGTCGGCGTGAAGCTCGTGGCGGCGGCGCACGTCGCAGGCCGCATAACGGTTATAGAAGCTGCCGGTGACGCAGTGGCCCAGCTCATGGCCCAGCTTGACCTTTTCATCCGCCGCCCCGGCGACCTGATCCGGATCTAACGCCACGGCGCACCGCCCCTCTGCCCAATCCATGGACAGCGACAGGGACGGCACACGGCGCAGCGGCCGAAGATCCACGTCGATCCCCCTCTCCTCCGCCAGACGGTAGAGGGACAACACGTCCTGCATTCCTTACCTCTTCCTCCTTTGATACTGCTGCGCCTTGTAGCGGGCGTACTCCTGAACGTCCTCCCACAGCTCGTCCATCTCCGTCTCCGACAGCTCCACATCCCCGCCCCACAGCGCGGCCCGCAGGGCATCGTCGCTGACCACCCCACCGTGAGGGTCGTCGCTGCGGCCCATGAGATAGTCCACCGTCACCTGAAAAAAGTCCGCTAACTTGCGGGTGGTCTCGTAATTCGGCTCGCGGCGGCCACACTCCCAGTTGGCCACCGTGGACTGGGCTACCCCCAGCGCGTCGGCCAAGGCCTGCTGGCTCTGAAAGCCCTGCCCTTCCCGAAGGGCTCGCAATCGTTTTTCAAACATGGAATCTGCCTCCCTATGTTGAAGTCCTCTTCATTTAACCACAGTCTGAAATGGATTGCAAGTCCTTTTGAAATAATTCCAAAAAATTTTTTCTAAATTATTTCATTTAGTGTTGACATTCTCTCCCTTCTTTGCTATGATTATTTCATAAGGACATATCCCCTTTGACCGTGGTCAGAATACACCGGGATCAGTCCGATAAATGGGACAGGTTTGAACGAAGGAGACAAGGAGGTTGCTGCGATGAACGAAAAAGAAATCTGGCAAAGAGAGCGGGAGGAGCTGGCGAAGCTGAACCGGGGGGACATGGTGGAGGATCTGATCCGCCGCTACCGCCCCATGGTGTACGCCGCGGCGCGGCGGCTTGCGCCGTGGCTGCGGCAGGACGAGGACTTGCTGCAATGCGGGCTGATCGGCCTTTGGAAGGCCGCCGAGGGGTGGGACGAGGCACGGCCCTTCCCCCCGCTGGCGCGGCGGTGCATTGAAAACGAGATGTGTACCTATCTGCGCCAGCGGCGGCGGGAAGTCCCTACCGTCCCCCTGCGGCGGATGGAGGAGACGCTGGTCTATGAGGACGACCATTCGGCGTGGGAGCTGGCGGATGCGGTGGAGCGGGTCACCGCCCCGGGCAGCCGGGAGAGGGCGCTGCTGCTGGCCGTGGCGGAGGGGTACACCGTCACCGAAGCGGCCCGGCGGCTGGGGATGCCCCGGCAGACCGCCGCCCGCAAGCTCCGCCGGGGCGGGCAGCGCCTGCGGCTGACGGTTGCAAAAACCGGCAGGCCGGTGTAAAATAGGGACAACCTATTTTTATGGAGGGGTCGGCGTTGAACATCCAGATCTTCGGGAAGAGCAAGTGCTTTGACACCAAAAAGGCCCAGCGGTACTTTAAGGAACGGCGCATCCCCTTTCAAAACATCGACCTTTTGGACAAGGGTATGAGCCGGGGAGAGCTGAAAAGCGTGGCGGCGGCGGTGGGGTTGGACGCCCTCATCGACCCCAAGCACCCCGACGCCGCCCTGCTCCAATATCTGGCCTACGACGAGGACAAGCTGGAAAAGCTTCTGGAAAACCCAAGGCTGCTCAAAACCCCCATCGTCCGCAACGGCAGAAAAGCCACCGTGGGCGACCGCCCGGAGGTCTGGAGGGAATGGGAAAAAGGCAAGCGCTTTTGCGCTTGCCTTTTTCATGGGAAAACACATTGACAAATCCAAGCGTCTTTGTTAGAATTGCTGTATATGTGAAATTGTTTTCCGAGAGCATTTGAGCAAAACGCCGAAAACGTGCAAGGAGGCAAAAACATGAGGAAACAGAGGATTTTGGCGGCGCTGTTGGCGCTGGTCATGGTGGTGGGCCTGCTGCCCGCCGCCGCGTTCGCCGCAGACGAGTGGGCGGAGATCCCCGTCACGGACAAGGACGCGCAGGCGGAGCTGCCCGCCCCGGACGACGGCGCGGCCCGCTTGGCGGACGTTGCAGGCGAAGCGGAGCTTCTGGCCGAGCCGGACGCCGCCGCCGGCAACGTCGTGGGCACTCACTATTCCGACAACGAAAAC
>CARXAY010000034.1:0-3269 GCA_949093475.1 uncultured Oscillospiraceae bacterium | reverse complement strand
CCTACGAGATCTACCCCGTGCCCCACTCTGTGGTCTATTCCAGCGACCACAGCTCCTTTGAGATGACCACCGACGTGAACGTGGTGGTGGGCGACAGAGTGGATACATACACCACCGCCTTTGTAGAGGAAATTTTGACGCGGTTTGACCGCACCATGACCACCTCCGACGCCGTGGCGGCGGACAAGACCAACATCGTCCTGTCCGTCCACGGGGACAGCGACGCTGTTGCCCCCGCTTCCGTCAACGACCTCTGGACGGCGGCGGACAAGTTCAGTCCCTACCTCCTGAAAGCGGACAATTCGGCGAATGAACACGGCGTCATCACCATCATCGGCAAGGATCCGGACGCGGTCTATTACGGCGTGGCCACCCTCCAGATGATGTTTACCTCCTTCAACGGTGAAAAGTTCCTCAATGCGGTCATTGAGGACTACTCCAACACCATTTTCCGGGGCTTTATCGAGGGCTTTTACGGGCCCGGTTTCCGCAGTTATGCTGACCGGGAGAGCCAGATGCGCTCCATCCGGGACGTAAAGGGGAATATGTACGTCTTTGCCGCAAAGGGCGACCCTTACCACGGCAGTCAGTGGAATGTCAAATATCCCGAAGAGGAGCTATCCAAGATCAAAAACCTTGTGGACGTGGGCAAGGAGACCAAGGTCTACTATACTTGGAGTCTCCATATGGGCTTAGGCGGCGTCCTTGGAGGGAAAAACGCGGAGATCAGCGACGAGCTGTATCGCACGAACCTTGCGGCAACCAAGGAAAAGTTCCAGCAGCTCTACGACATCGGCGTGCGCAGCTTCAGCATCCTCAATGACGACGCAAACAGCGGCAGCAAGGCCCGCCGCGTAGAATATCTCAACGCCATGAATGCGTGGCTGAAGGAGAAGGGCGATTGTATGCCCTTGATTTATTGTTGCGCCGGATATAATGTCTACTGGGCCGGAATTGGCTATGGAGACGAGGGCACTGAGCTTCCCGCCTTACAGGGCTTGGATGATGACATTTACCTCTACTGGACGGGCGATGATGTCAACTCTCCCATTACTCAGGACAACGTAAACTTCCCCTATGAGCAGTCCGGCCAACCCATCGTCACTTGGATCAACTACCCCTGCTCCGAACACGCCAGAAGCGGACTGTTTCTGGGCGATATCAGCCACTATGTGAAGGACGCCGACGGTCTCACCGGGCAGTACGGCATTCTGTCCAACCCCATTGCCTCCCCCGAGGCCAATAAGGTGGCCTATTTCCAGCTCCTCTCTTGGGCTTGGAACCGGGACAACTACACCTCCTACCTCTCCACGCTGTGGGAGGATTGCTTCAAATACCTCCAGCCCGAGGTCTATGGGGCTTATCTCACCATCGCCCGCAATGTAGCCAACTGTCCCGGCTCGAGCCGCATCCCCAAAGGCTTTCCTGAGTCTGAATACATCAAGGAAGAGCTGGCGGCTGTGCAGACGGCGGCGCTGGCAGGGGAAAACCTCCTTAACAACACAAACGCGCAGACCCTTCTGGTCGAATTTGAAAACATCCAAGCCGCCGTTGCCGCTTTCCGCGAAAACTGCACCAACGAAGGACTAAAGCGGGAGGTTGACCCATGGCTCAACTCCCTCACCGCCGTGACCACCGCCGCCCAAAAGTCTATTGAAGCGACAAACGCCCTGTCTATCAACGACACCACCGGTGCTTGGAATCTCTTCTCTGAGGGCGCAGTGGCGCTGGGCCGCTGGGATACTTATCAAAGCTCCAACCCCGACGCGGGCTCAACCAAGGCAAAGGCGGGCAGTCTGCGGCTTCAGCCCTTTGCCGAGACCATGCTCAACTATGTAAAGGAGGCCATGGCGCAGGTCTTCAACCCCGGCGGCGGGCTCACCGGCGAGCTGACCCCCATCGCCCGTCTGGGCGGCGTGGATCGGCCGGACGACGCCAACGCCCGGAAAATGGTGGACGGCGACCCCGACACCCGCGCAGACTATACCACCAACCAAGTTGTGGACGACTACTTCGGGGTGGATCTCGGCTCGATCCAGTCGGTGTCCGCCATCGACATCCTTCAAGGCCAGAACGACATCCACCACGACTACTTCCACAAGGCCACGCTGGAGTATTCCACCGACAACGAACACTGGACTACTCTGGTCACCAAGGTCAACTCCCACCACATTGCGGTGGAGGATCTGGACATCGCCGCCCGGTATGTCCGTCTGCGCCTGTTGGAAAAGGGCTATCCCGGCAAAGATGACTTCTATACCCACATTCGTGAATTCACCGTCACCACCAAGGAGGCGGGCCTGCTCTACACCGACGCCGCCAACGCCGACGGCGTCACCGCCCAGCAAGACGGCGAGGCTTACGTCCTCACCGTCCCCTCCCTGACCCTTGCCGCCGGGGAGTATGTGGGCCTCCGGCTTCCTGAGCTGATGGGCATCCAGACCATTGCTGCGACAGGCACTCTGCCCACCGACGTGAAGCTCCAATACTCGGTGAGCGGCGTTGAATGGCTGGACAACGCCCCCGCCCAGACCACCCTCATGGGCTATGTCCGTCTGGTAAACACCAGCGGCGGAAACGTTGACCTCACCGACGTGACCCTCACCGCCAGCAAGCCCATCCGCACCGAGCTTTCCTTCGTGTCCAGCAACCCCGCCACCATAGGCGGTCAGGGTGCGGGAAGCTGGGCGAATGTGCTGGATGGTGACCGTAATACATCTGTATATGTTGATCAAAGGCAGGCACATGGTCAATACTTTATCCTTGATTTGGGTGTCAAACAGCCGATCTATGACGTAACCATCTTCGTTCCCGAAAGCGGCGATGATATCCCCCACAACTTGGACTTCTTCGTCGGCGACAGTCCCAACCCCGACGATAGCGGATGGATCAAAATCAACGACGAACTGCGAAGCACCACCAAAAGCGGCAACTCTGAGCCACAAAATAATAATGATATTGTAGACGTTGCTTATAAAATCGATGGCACTATTTCCGTCAGCCACCGCATTTTCTCCTTCAACGATCAAGGGGCTCATCGGGGACGCTATCTGAAAGTGGCCTTCCCTGAGGTACGCTCCTTCCGATACTACTATATCAACGAGTTAGAGGTCAACACCCCCGTATCGCAGGAAGAGCCGCTGAAGCCGGTGTCCTCCTCCTCCGGCGAGGCGGCGAGCGCCGACGACGGCGACCTGCTCACCTTCTTCACTCCTGACGCGGGCGCGGGCTATTGGGAAAAGCTCCTGCAAGCCCCCACCGCCTTTGAC